>JAYUSV010000211.1:0-2210 GCA_043755495.1 Synechococcales cyanobacterium | reverse complement strand
GCAGAGATAAACCAAACGTTGATCAGGACGATTCGGCAGCAAAATTCGGACATCCACGCCCCGCAGTGCGGCCAATTGCAGTGCCGTCATCACTGCATCGTCGGGCACAAAATACGGACTAGCAATCCATAACCGCTGCTTTGCCTGATTAATTGCACTAATAACTTGCCGTCCGCGTATCCTCTAAAACTTACGCAGTATTGCCTCCTAATTTACTGTAAATATCAGGGGAAAGCTCAAGCAGGAAGAGGATTTGCTGCTGTAGTGGGGTCAGGGTTGTGACATGGTAGATCCGTTCACCACGCAGTTGAATGGCGGTTAAAGTCAGGTTGGGAAAAGCCTTTAGAAGACTTTCAGCCGTTGGCTTTGCGGTTTTTTCTCGGGGTTTATGTGGTTTGAGTCCCTGGAGTGGCTGTTTGAGATTACGTCGGGCGACAAATTCAATCAACGATAAGAGTCGTAGCGCCAACGACAGGAGATTGACTAAACCGACGACTTGGTCATCACGTTGGACAAAGAGCGGGGCAATCGCGAGTGCCGCCCCTTTGAGACGGCTAAAACTATGTTCAACAATCCATTCATCGCGGTAGGTGATGACGGCGTCTTCCCAGGAGAGACGGGATTTGGGGGCATTGGTACCATAGGCCCGCCAGCCTAAGTGGTCGATTTGGGCTTGAATCTTGGCCGGGTCGGGTGTCACCGCCGTGATCACACAACGCGTTTTGCCGCCATGAGAGGCGGTCGTCGATTCATAGGCGAGTAAATCTTGCACCCGATGCTGCTTGAGAATCGCGTCAACTTTCGACGTTAAGACGGCGGCATCGGTGATTTGGCGTTTGCCAGGACCCGGTTTGGGGGTCAGGGCTTCGAGCTTGGCGGTGGCTTTGGCTAATCGCGCCTCCAACCCCCGTTGCTGGGCCAAGGCAAAGGTGGGGGAAAAGACCACCAATACGCGTTCGGTCCAGGAGACTGATTGCCCATCGACGAGGGTTTCTAAGGTGCGCTTCAGTTCATACCCTTCCACCACGCAGCCATCTTCGGCACGTTCGGGATACAGCTCGACCGCCTGTAATTGCACTTGCCCCGATAGCGCTGCCCCCACCCATTCCGGCAATAAGCTCGGGGTCTGACCCGTCCTCGGTAAAGGGCTGAGGTAGTAGTCGCCCTGAGCCGCAATCATCCCCTTTGTCCCCAAGCCACTCAGTTTGCAATCGCCGACAAACAGTAAATGGGGTTGGCTGAGACTCTGACGCACCGCCGTAATCGCCGGACTATACAACCCATCATCGGCCTGTTCGCCGGATACGACCTGGGTCGCAATCGGCCATCCCAACGGGTCTAAGACGCCCAACATCACTTTGACTTGGGCACGGTTTGGATCATCTTTGCTATGCCCAAATTGGAACAGACCGGCCTCATCCACCAGGTGATAACCACTCACGGTCGTCGCATCCAGCCGCACGGTCTTCTGCTCCAGGTCATACAACCGAATCGTATCGCGATTTAGTTCCTGCTCCAACTTGAACCAAGTCGCCCCGTCACTCAGTCGCCGCAACAGGATGCTCAAACGGTCATCACTAAAATCATGGGCCTGAAACACCTGCCCACTCACGGCTTCTAACATGCCTTGCCGTTCATCCACCCAGGCTTGCACCGTTACTTTCCGATGCTCGCCCTGCGAAATAATCAAGCTCAACCAGATTGCCGCCACCCAGCCTAAATCCAGGCCCGTTTGATTCCCGTGGCGCGGTAAATGCCGATTTAACAATTCCGGCAAGCCCATCTGTTTCATCATTTCCAGCAGTAATACGACATCGTCGATGCGTTCCGTCTCAACGGCCACTGAACGATCCATTTGGCCCAACCTCAAATACGCTATGGCCTCCACCATACAGGAGGTGCAGCCATAATCTTGCGCTTCTCAGTTTGTCTTATTGATTACGCGGACGGGAAGTTAATCTCCGCTTCCCATAACTCGACACCTTGACCTTTAGCGTCAAGACATTTTTGGACTAGCGCTAAGATAGATTTTCGGTCAGAAGCCGAAGCCTTTGGGATAGGGATTTGGGAAATATAAGTGGTTTGCATTGCATAAGCACCCCCTTGAAGTTTTGATGCAATGTGATTTAAAAAGTACCAAACTGTTTTGGAATTTAGGATTCCCAGCAAATATAAGTCAACCCCTGGGATCAAAAAAGTCTTATTATTTG
>JAYUSV010000210.1:0-2216 GCA_043755495.1 Synechococcales cyanobacterium | reverse complement strand
ACGCCTAGACCAAGTGGATTGGTTTGTGTTGGATGAAGCCGACGAAATGCTCAGCATGGGCTTTATTGACGACGTTGAATTGGTCATGAAAAAGCTGCCTAGCACTAAGCAAACCGCTTTGTTCTCGGCGACTATGGCTCCCCAAATTCGCTCGTTAATCAACAAGTTCTTGAATGATCCGACGATCGTCACAGTGCAGCAGCCCAAAGCAGCTCCGAGCAGAATTACGCAGCAAGTTTACTTCGTGCCACGCGGTTGGAATAAAGCCCAAATGCTTCAGCCCATCATGGAGCTAGAGCAACCAGAATCGGCAATTATCTTTGTGCGCACTCGCAAGGCTGCTGCTGAGCTAACTAGCCAGCTCCAAGGTGCTGGTCACAGTGCCGATGAGTATCATGGTGACTTGTCGCAAACTCAGCGGGAGCGCCTATTACATCGCTTCCGCCAGTGTAAAGTACGCTGGATTGTAGCGACCGATATCGCGGCCCGGGGCTTAGATGTAGACCACTTGACCCACGTAATTAACTACGATTTACCCGACAGCGTAGAAAACTACATTCACCGCATTGGCCGGACTGGTCGTGCAGGTAAAGAAGGTACAGCAATTTCGTTGATTCACCCCATGGATCGCCGCAAAATGCAGGGCATTGAGCGCCGGACAAATCAGGCTTTGGTAGTATGCCAAATTCCTAGCCGTGCCCAAATCGAAGCTAAGCACTTACAAAAAGTTCAATCAGAAATTGTGGAAGCTTTGACTGGCGAAAGAGTAGCTTCTTTCTTACCGATCGTTGCTCAACTCAGCGAAGGTTATGACGTACATACTGTAGCTGCTGCTGCTCTGCAATTAGTCTACGATCGCTCTCGTCCTGCTTACTTAGACATGGAAGAACCAGCTCCGCAAGAGCGTGGGGATCGTTACGAACGGAGCGATCGTGGAGACAGAGGCGATCGTTACGAACGTCGGGGTGGCGGCGGTCGCCGCAGCAACCACAGCGATCGGCCTAGCGGTGAAAGCGCTGGTAAGCCAGTGTTACGCCAAGGTGATGTCAGCCGCCGTGATCGCACTGAAGATCGCTCTGAGGGAGGCGATCGGGATTATCAAGAAGCAAGAGGCGCAGGTCGTCGTCGTCGCTAAGCTTTAGGGTCTTTGACCCCAAAGGACGGCAGTCTATAAAGACTGCCGTTTTTTATGTCTAATTAGAGAAAGTTGAAACGAACAATAAATTGACTACCAACATCACTTTCAAAACATAGAACATTTGCATGAATTTGATATAATCGACCAAAGGTTTTTTGGATTTGCAGGCATTTTGTATGACCATAGCTCAATCGCCACCTACACTTTCACTGCCAGACCACACGCAGCTACCGGAGTCGGATGGGACATTTGTGAAAAATTTTCAAGAGCATCCTCAGAGTATTTTGCTAACCAGTGCTATTCGCCCTATTCTGGAGCAACTGCATCCAGATGGACGCTACTGCATTGGCCAAGATTCTGGCATTTATTGGCAGTTAGTTGATCCGCCGGAGCGCGGAGCAGAAGCACCAGACTGGTTCTATGTATCGAATGTTGCTCCCTTACTGGATGGTCAATATCGTCGCTCTTATGTGATGTGGAAAGAAGTAATTGCGCCTTTGATTGCTATTGAGTTTGTTTCGGGTGATGGTTCGGAGGAACGAGATACCACTTCTCCTTTTCTAAGTGGTGCCAAAGCTGGAAAGTTTTGGGTTTATGAACAGGCTATTCACGTTTCTTTCTATGCAATTTATGATGTGAAGAAAGCATTAGTGGAGGTCTATGAATTGGTGGCTCAGCGTTATCAATTAATAATGCCAAATAGTCGCGGTCATTATCCCATTCCACCTCTTGGTGTGGAGTTAGGTATCTGGCAAGGGAAGGTGGATAATCAAACTTTGCCATGGTTACGCTGGTGGAATAGTAATGGTAGCTTACTGCCGACTGGCGAAGAACAGGCTGAAGTAGAGAAACAGCGGGCTGATGCAGAAAAAGAACGAGCTGATACAGAAAAAGAACGAGCTGATGCTGAGAAGCAGAGAGCTGATCGACTAACAGCTAAGCTAAAAGAAATGGGAGTAGACCCCCAAGATACTTAAATTATCAGAAAGCAGCCGTAGGCTGATGCAATTATTGAAAACAGAGAAATTACCTGGAATCCTTGCGGTGGGCAGTATTTCGACTCCGCTCAATAACAGCC
>JAYUSV010000209.1:0-6391 GCA_043755495.1 Synechococcales cyanobacterium | reverse complement strand
AATAGTTGGGGGGTAGCCCCCTGTGAAGATAGCTCACTGCCAGGCTTAATATTGAAAAGCGAGAAGCCCTTAGACATTGTCTGAGGGCTTTTTGTTGTGAGTTCATGATGGTCTTATACTCTGGAAGTCATACTTTTACTCGTCAGTATGTCAATATAAAAGACGATATAACTTAGATTTATATAACCACTCATGAATACGATCGAAATCCCTGGACTGGGAATATTACGCAAAGAGAGTGAAGATGACTGGTATTGCAGCGAGCCAAGACATATCGCTGTGCTTGGTGATGAAATCTGCTTTATTAGCATCAAAAATTATGATGAAGATTCTTCCCCGCAAGATTTTCATATTGCTGTTCAAAACTTTTTATTGATCGATGAATCAGCTATCCGTGCTGTGGAACAGCATATTTACCAATATTACAAAGACTGTAATAGCTGCTTCGATCCCAGTGATGATGAATTTATTGTGATCGAATCTCCCGAAGATATTTGGGAACACATCGAACTTGGTGGTGAGGCTGTGGTGTCACGCCGTTTTGGTGGTGATCAAGGTATTTATGTTTCTTTGTCGTCCTATTGTGACTGGGAAGAAGAGCATGGTTTGTTGATGGTGTTTAAAAATGGATTAACTGTCAACATGGTTGGTTCCTGCTCTGGTCATCTCACTAACTCCGATGCCTATGCTGACGAGAAACTAGCAGATGTTATCTATCGATCGAAATCAGCCTAACCATTAATTTTTTCGGGTGATTGTTGATTGATCAATTGCTGACCTTCACTAGAGATTGCAAATCCTAAAAATGCCTTCGTAGCATCATTAGGGGTGCCTTTATAAACATAGGCTAGAACTCGGCTGTAGGGATAATTGGCAAACTGTGGATTGATACCATCGATGTTTAGAACTCTCACGGTAGACTGACTAGCAACCTGAGCAAAGGTGGCATAGCCAACACCATCAGCGCCTAATGTTTGGAGCATTGGCGTAGTGGCATCTCGTTCTAATACTTTGAAATTTCCCTTAGAGCCAAAGTTTTGTCCCTTTAAACCAATTTCTTGAAATGAAAGGTGAGTACCGCTATTAGCTGGTCGCAGAATTGGTCGAATTGGTAGGGATTTACCACCAACCTCTGACCAATTTTTAGCCTTACCCGTAAAAATTTTGGTAACTTGGTCGGAGGTCAAACCAGTCGTGGCCACAGCAGAATTCGAGACCCCAATTACAACTGCAATTTTATCTTGGGTAATTGGCACTGATATTAAGCCCTGTGCTTTCTCTGCCGCAGTGAGTTCACGAGAAATCCCTGTTACATCAATCGACCCAGCAACCAAATCGGTGAGACCCTTGCCAGAACTTGATGTGATCGCCAATGCTTGTACCCCAGGAAACTTTTTCTCGAACCCTGTCTTCAAAGACTGATTAATTTGTGCCATGCTAGTTGACCCACCAACTTTTACCATACTACCATTGGCGACTGTAGCGGGCATCTCGAAAGCAGATTTTATTTCTGAGTCCAGGGAAGCGTTTTCACTACTAACTATTGGTGCTGGTGAATTGCTGCTGTTACCAGATAACTTACTCAAGGCAAAGTATCCTAAACCGGCTAGAGCCAATGCTCCGCCAATGTAGACGATCGGTGGTAGACCTTTTTTAGAATTACTCATATTGTTTATTTAGGGGGTAGCTCAGAGATATTATTTTTTAATTTTGCCATGCGCTCATTGACTTTATTTTGGATTTCGTAATCACTATTTTCGTCAGCGAGTTCTGATCGATTCATCGAAATATCGGCTAGCAGCTTTTGCTGCATTTCATATTCAGTGGCCTGCATTTGAGCATTCTCAAAGGTAGATCTAGCAGAACCACCATCTAAACCATCGTTGACCCGAGCAATTTCTCGTAAAGCCACGTTAACACGGGAAAGATCGCGAGTATTGCGAATTTCGGTGCGGTAGCGCTCTACTTCTAGCTGCTCTTGAGTTAAGCGATTCTGCGAACTAATCAGCAGTTCTTCGGCTCGATCTACTTGGCTATCTAACTGCTCTAATAGTTTTTCTTGCTGAATCACTCTGGCTATCATTTGTCTGGCATCTCGATCATGCCCTGCTTTGGCAGCAAATGTTGCTTCTTGTTCTAAGATTTTGATTTCTCGTGCTTTGTTTTCGTGTTGCACCTGAAGATTTTTGTAAGAAGTAGCCTGTTGTGTCACAGCTGCCGAGAGGCTGGAGACAGACTGCGCCATAAGAGCAAGCGACCGCTCGGCGGCAGCCAAAGTGTCTTCTTGACTGGGCTGGGGAACAGGGGCTTCTTTGCCTAACAGCCAGTCCCAGGTCGCTATGATGGCATTTCCGGCTAGATCGCCCATTAACCAGGTTACAAAGTTTTTACCTTTCATGTATCTGGGGGTAGATGCTGTGTGAGTTTAGCCCGATTATAGCGCAGCACGAATCCAGAACCTGACGATTCTGAAGACTTTTGATAATCGACTGTGGGCAGAAAATAATCCAACCCACAGCCTGCCTATCAATTAACTTTTAACTTGCTGCCAGAGTTGGATAATCGTTATAGCCTCTAGCTCCTGGAGTATACAAGGTAGCAAAATCGGGTGGATTTAGTGGTGCATTGTGTTTAATGCGTTCTATAAAATCGGGATTAGCCAAGAAGGGAATGCCATAGGCAATCAAGTCAGCTTCGTTATTAGCGATCGCTGCTTCTCCAGTTACAGCACCATAGCCACCGTTAATCATCAAAGTGCCTTGGTATGCCTGGCGAATATGGGGGGTAACTCGTTCGCCGGGACCAGCTAACATGTGACCGGGCAAGGCTTCCATGATGTGTAAGTAGGCTAAGTTAAAAGCGTTTAGCGACCGAGCAGCAGTAGTAAACGTAGTAATCGGATCGCTATCGCGCATGTCATTAAATCCACTGGTGGGTGAAAGGCGAACACCTACTCTGTCGGCACTCCAGGCTTTGACCACCGCTTCGGTGACTTTTTGCCAGCCTTTAACTTGAGAATCGTTATGAATGCCGGGGCTTTCGTTCCAACCGGCGGCTGTTTCGGAGATGTTGGTGGCTTCGGCGATAATGAGTCCGGCGCTGGCTCTTTGGGCGTAGTGCTCGGCCATGAGTTGATTGGGGATGCGATCTTGACCGGCGCGGCCTCGGGTGAGGGGAGCCATGATCAGGCGGTTGGGAAGAGTCAGGGCACCTAGTTGGTATGTGGAGAAAAGCTTTGTTGCCTTCATGGTTCGATCTCGATAATTTGAAGAACTGCAAAATCGATCTAAGATGAGAGATGAGAACTTTATGGCTTTCTCTGTAGATCGATAGTTCGAGTATATCGAACAATGGAACTTTGTGCCAAAATTAATTTTATGCGTCCGTTAGCTCATCCCGATCGAGAACAATTGACTTTAACTGCGGTGCTGTATGCATTGGGTGATCCGGTGCGGTTAGAGATTGTACGGGCTTTGGCCGATCGGGGAGATCTTTGTTGCAATGCTTTCGATCCAACTATTGCTAAGTCTACGATGTCTCACCATTTTCGGATTTTGCGAGAGGCGGGGTTAATTTATTCGCAGAAGGATGGTACGCAGCATGTTAATCGGCTGCGCCGGGAAGATTTGGATGTGATGTTTCCTGGTTTGTTGAATGTGGTTTTATTGAGGAGATGACCCACCGCCCCGTGTTGGATTTATGATCACGGTCAAGAGAAGATCCACAATGATGAATTGATTAGTGCTTTCATAGTGAAGATTATTTGCGTTTTGGTGGATCGACTCTGCGCAAAGCTAGTCGCTGATCTCTTGCTGGTGCCCCTCTATCGAACACCCCCTTAGTTACCATCGCAATTGGTACCCCTGTCTCTTTCACCGCTCGATGCTTCATAGTTAAAGCCACCCGCTTTAATCCTTTATCGATTTCTAGCACCTTAACTTGGACTACTTGACCAACTTTGACGATTTCTTTGGGGTCGCTAATATATCGATCGGCTAACTGCGATACATGGATCAAGCCATCTTGATGTACTCCGATATCTACAAAGGCTCCGAAATTAGCTACATTGGTGACGATACCTTCTAGCTCCATACCTACTTCTAAGTCAGACATTTCTTTGATGTCGGCGCTAAAAGTGGCGTATCGGAACTCGGCGCGGGGATCTCGACCGGGTTTTTCTAGTTCGTTAATGATGTCTCGCAGGGTTGGTTCGCCGATCGCTTCGGTAATGTAGCTACGCAGGTTTTTCTTGAGCAGTTCGGCAATTTGGGTGGTTTGGGCTAGGGGGATTTTTTCGGCTTTGGCGATCGATTCTACCAAACCATAGCTTTCTGGGTGTACGGCGGTGTTATCTAGGGGGTTTTTGCCCGATCGAATCCGTAAAAACCCGGCGGCTTGCTCGAAAGCCTTTGGCCCTAATTTTGGTACTTTGCGCAGGGTTTTGCGATCGACGAAAGCGCCATTTTCGTTGCGGTAAGTCACAATATTTCCGGCAATCGCGGCAGTCACGCCAGACACTGATGTTAATAGTTCTTTAGATGCCATGTTTAAATCTACACCCACATAGTTAACACAGCTTTCTACAGTTTCATCGAGCTGTTTTTTTAGAAGCTTTTGGTCTACATCGTGTTGATATTGGCCTACGCCGATCGACTTGGGATCAATTTTTACTAGCTCAGCCAAAGGATCTTGGAGACGACGACCGATGCTGATTGCGCCGCGCACGGTGATATCTAGTTCGGGGAATTCTTCGATCGCTACTTTACTGGCGGAGTAAATGGAGGCTCCTGATTCGTTGACCATTACTTTTATGATTGTGCGATCAATTTTCTGTAAAACTGTAGCGACAAAATCATCGGTTTCG
This sequence comes from Synechococcales cyanobacterium, assembly GCA_043755495.1. Classification (GTDB taxonomy): domain Bacteria; phylum Cyanobacteriota; class Cyanobacteriia; order Cyanobacteriales; family Chamaesiphonaceae; genus JAAFHZ01. The sequence continues at coordinate 1,527 of JAYUSV010000209.1, read as the reverse complement.
CGGCCAGCGGTACCGTTGCCGATTGCTATTAATTCGATTCGGTGTTTTTCTAGTAACTGGTATAGGCTAGCGGCGGCTTTTTCAGTTTGGCCGGTGTGGGGAAAGATGGCCTGGTATTCTAAGAATTTGCCGGTGTGGTCTAAAACTGCTACTTTGCAACCGCTACGGAATCCGGGGTCGATCGCGCAGGTGGGTTTCATGCCAGCCGGGGCGGAGAGTAGTAATTCTTTTAAATTGGTAGCAAAGGTTTGGATCGATTCTAAGTCGGCGGCTTGTTTCTTGATGCCACGAACTTCGTTGATTAGGGAGTTTTTGAGGAGTCGTTGCCAAGTGTCTTCGATCGTCTTACGGTAAAAATCTCGCAATGGTGCATCTTTAGTCCGAATAATGCAGCTTTGTAAATACTCTTGAACTATATCTTCATCGCAGACCAGGGCAAAATCGAGGATTTCTTCTTGTTCGCCCCGACAGAGGGCTAATAGGTTATGGGCAGCGATGTTTTTGACGCGATTACTGTAGTTACGATACATCTCAAATTTGGTGCTGCCTTCTGGGTGGGCGGCTTTGATCTTGGAGACGAAACTACCATTGTTCAACAAGAATTCTCTCAGGTAAGCACGAAATTCGGCAGTGTCAGCGATTTCTTCTGCCAAGATATCTGATGCTCCTTGGAGGGCTTCGGTGGTGGTTTTGACTCCTTTGGCTTCGTCGATATATTTGGCAGCAGCAGCTTCTAGTGATGTGGGGGCGGCTAGCTGGTTTTGGGCTTTGAGCCACTGTGCCAAGGGTTCAAGTCCTTTTTCTCGCGCAATCATGGCCTTAGTGCGGCGTTTGGGTTTGTAGGGGAGATAGAGGTCTTCTAGTTCGGTTTTTTGCAGGCAGTTTTCAATTTGCAGGCGCAATTCGGGGGTGAGTTTGCCCTGGGATTCGATCGAGTCCAAGATTACTTTTTGCCGATCGACTAATTCGGTGAGGTAGGTAAATCGATCGCTCAGATCCCGTAGCTGAGTCTCATCCATGGTGTCAGTGCGCTCTTTGCGGTAGCGGGCAATGAAGGGAACGGTGGCTCCTTCGGCAAAAAGTTCGAGGGCGGCCTGTACTTGGTGGGGGCGCAGGGAGAGTTCGGAAGCTAGTAGTTTTGGGATATCCATCATGATCTGGGGCGCGGTCTGGGGAATGCTGTTAAAATATTTTAACGCCAATTTACAGAGATGCTCGCATTGTTGGGACGGAATGTTAGAGTGCCAGATTTCGCTAGATTTTTGGAGATATCGATCAAGCAAATGTTTGGCTGGTTGAATTTGGTTTAGTAACAAGTTAATGAAATAACGAGGGTTTAAATTTATGGAATCTAATGAGCGCAATGTTTTGGGTGAAGAGCTACAGTGCTGCTGCACGGCTCCACTAACGGGGTTTTATCGGGATGGGTTTTGTCGGACGGGGCCAATGGATGCGGGGCGGCATGTGGTTTGTGCGGTGATGACGGCGGAGTTTTTGGTGTATACGAAGGCGATGGGGAATGATTTG
>JAYUSV010000208.1:0-2217 GCA_043755495.1 Synechococcales cyanobacterium | reverse complement strand
GCGGTCTTCGATCGACTCTACTTCAAATCCGGCCATGGTCAGCACTTCTGCCAAAGCTGTTGGAGAGAGCGAAATCTGGACTAACTCGTTCAACCAATTCAGGGAAATATGCATATGAGGAAAAATGGCCTTAAAACTAACCGTAGATGTTCTGAAAAAATGCCGACTGCTTTCCAGCGGCAACGGCTGGTGTAATTATAGCTAAACTCGCCCCAGAGTTCAGATCTGTCTGAAATCATGCTCTCCTGGCTGGTTCTTGGGCACCTACGAGTTTCTGTAGCATTTTAGCGCTATGGATTAGTAGGATATGATAAAGATTACCGGCACCAGCCAACAAGATGATTTGACAGCAAGTCTTGTTAAAAAATAAGTTTTGACCGCTCCCCTGTCTGCTTTTGACTGATTCTTCAACCCCCAACCTGATTTGGTGATGCTCGATGAGCTATTGCGTAACCCCCGACTGTACTAAACCCAAAAATCTACCCGATGCGTTCCTGTGCCAAGCCTGTGGTGCTCGGCTGCTGGTGCGCAATCGCTATCGGGCCACCAAATCTCTTGGCCAAGGTGGCTTTGGTGCCACTTTTGCCGCCATTGATATGTCTTTGCCCGGAGAACCGGTCTGTGTGCTGAAGCAACTACGCCCCAGCAACAACCACGAAAAGTTCTTAAAAATGGCGCGCGAGCTGTTTGAACGGGAAGCGCGCACTCTGGGCAAAATTGGCAATCACCCCCAAGTGCCTCGTTTGCTGGACTATTTTGAAGAACGCCAAAGCTTTTATTTGGTACAAGATTTTGTCAGTGGTCATACTTTGCATCAAGAAGTCCGCAAACAGGGGCTATTTGATGAACAAAAGATCGAAAAATTCCTGGTAGAAATCTTGCCTGTGATTCACTATGTTCACAGCAGAGAAGTGATTCACCGCGATATTAAGCCTGCCAATATTATTCGCCGTGACCAAGATGAAAAGCTAGTACTGATCGATTTTGGTGCGGTCAAAAATGAAGATAGCCAAGTCGGTGATGCCGATCCGGGCAGCGGAGCCAATACCCAGTTTGCGGTAGGTACTTCGGGCTATGCGCCCCCTGAGCAGTTGGCTATGCGTCCGACTTTTGCCAGCGATATTTATGCTTTGGGTGTCACCTGTATTTACCTAATGACTGGTAAATCGCCTAAAGACATTGAGCATCACGAAAAAACTGGTGAAATGCTATGGCAGCAATATGTGCAGTTGTCTCCATCACTGCTGTCGATTTTGGTCAAGATGCTGGAACCTTCTGTTAAGCATCGCTTTCAGTCGGCGGAGCAGGTATTGCGCTCTTTGGAACTAGCAGCTAAGCCTTTAGTACAAGTCGGTGCGCCACCATCTGCTGGTCGATCGGCTCCCCCACCACCACCCATCAGTCATGATCCCAGAGCCTCGAATCCTCCGGCTCAGAAGCTGGCCGATACTATTCGCAAAAGCCGAGAAAAAGCTAGTAATAGCGCGATCGATCTAAACGCTACCAATGAAATGGTCAGCAATCCAGCTAGCCACAGACCGTCGGCTCCTACCCATATGGATGCGAGTACTTTGGTGAAGTCTTATCAGCGCGGCCAAAGGTCTTTTAACGATCTCACTATCAGTGGTCTCAATTTGCCAAAAGTGCAACTTGTTAAATGCACTTGGGATAACTCAGACTGTAGTGGTTGCAATTTCCAAAGTGCTACTTTGGGCGGTGGTAAGTTTAATAAAACCAATTTTACTGAAACTACCTTGCGCGGTGCTGATTTAAGTCAAAGTCAGTTTTCTTCGGCCAATTTGCAGGCAGCAGATTTACGCGGTGCCAATTTAAGCAACTGCCAATTTAGCAACACTAACCTAAAAGGTGCCAATCTCTGTGGGGCTAATTTGAAGGGTGCCAAGATTAGTGATGAACAGCTCTCGATGGCTAAAACTAATTTCTTGACTATTTTCCCTAATGGTAAACGCGGTGGCTTTTGGTAGCTAAGTGAAAAGTTACTGCATAAAACTATGTGAGTGCAGTACTTGAGACAATCGAAAGAATGTCTGGGTAGTCGTTGGCTATGCTGCATTTTTACATGGCTATTTAATGGTAATTCTCAGGTTGAAAGCTCAGTAAAGACGTTATTTTTAGGTGCAAGCATGTATCTCAATTATCCAATATTTATAGCCCAGTCAGTGATTCCAGGCGGCGCGAATCCGAACAGTTCGATCG
>JAYUSV010000207.1:0-6396 GCA_043755495.1 Synechococcales cyanobacterium | reverse complement strand
TTGTAGACTGGTATAGTTTTTCAGGCTTTTCTATTTTCAGTAAAGATGGCTGGAATATTCGATTTTCGATCTCCAAACACATATTTAGCCAGTTTGCTTTATCTTGCAATCAAGTCACCTCGCCCTAACAAAATTAGCCATTCACCATATTCTGGATCATATGGAAGTTGATGAATCTCTGCTTTTTTTATAACTTCATTATCAGATAATCCAGTCCATTCACGCAATGCTACTAATCTCGATTCGCACTCTTCGGGAGTGAGTATTTCAGCACCAAGAACGAGATTAAATATTTTACCATCTATCCAACTAGAGAAATTTGGAGCATGAGTAACCATTTTCGCTACTGATTCCTGAGACACAATTAGCAAGCCACAACGTTTTTCATAATCCAAACTACTTCTCAGGTAATCCAATTGTTGCCATTGAGAGTCAGCCCAGTTATCGAAACCCCAAAAAAGGAAATAGTTAATATCAAGATTAAATATATTATGAATATTTTCTATATTAAAGCTATCTATTTTCTCTTCTACATTAATACTTTCTACACTGCTATCTACAAAAATTTCAATCCCGTCTATTAATTCCTCTAGAACCTCGGCGGTATCATCATTATTAATAACTAACACAGACCAAGTATTTCTATTCGGCTGCACCCTGATGTTTGACAATATTTCCTGAACCGTAATTTTTTTAGATATCATAATCTAAGCCATGGCAAGTGATAACATTGGCAGTAAGGCTGGATGAACAGTGCATCTTCTCTCTGGATACATGTATTCAATTATTCTTCTGGTAATTAGTAACTTAATTTCATTATCACTTGATGGCGGTAATAATCTACCATTTGCAAACTCTTGTAAAATGTCAATATCTGATTTTGTTAACCCTAATAACTTGCCTCTTCCAAATGTTTCGGCTGCCTTAGCTACATGGATTAACTTTAAGTTTTCATCACCAACAAGATATGCTTCTTTGATCGATGCCTGGGTGATATTAATCAAATCCCGTAGTATGCCACCAGAATACCTAACGATAGCATCAATCGCATCTGATTCTATAAAGCCTTCTGTGGCTCGCTGCTTAAGAATAGACTCAAAAAAAGCATAAGCACTAGGATCATTTCCAACATCCCAACAAGATTTGTACTCAAAATAGTCTACTGATTGCTCTAAGGTATTTCTGGTAAACTCTTCGTACATTATTCGAACGGAGCCAACTGCGATGCTACCGATGCCGATCGCTGATAATTCTCTCATATCACTAACTATCATCTGCGCGAAAGATTTACTGTCAGCTAATCTATCTAATCCATCAAATAAAAATACAGCATTATCATATTTTGTCTTGACTGATTCATGAAGCTTTTTGACTGCATTTATTAATTCGTTACTCTTTTGCTTTGACTCTGGTGATAAAATACCTGGAATTGTCCTTCTGGAAGCTAAATCAATCATCGCTTTTTTAAGCGTCGCTTTTCTGTCATCCACTGTTATATCATGATTTATCTCTATTATTTCAGTGTGTCCATAGGCGATTCTCTGAATATTTTCAACATTTTCTTTGATTAAGGGGTCTTCAATATCCTTCATTGAATTTGCTAGTGTTACGCCAACAATAGCAACTAAAACTCCTGGCGCGATTCTAGAAATGTCTGTAGATAGACTTACATCAATATACCTAACGTAGGAATTTTTCAATAATCCATCGATTCGATCGCGCCCTAATAAAAGCTGAGTGGTTTTCCCCGAACCAATACCACCAAAATCAAATGGGTAGAAGCAGGACGCAGTGCAATCCTCGCAGCAATCAAATCTGAAACTGATTTGCCAGGTTCTGGAACATAATAGCCACTTTCAATTGCCTTCGATGGATTTGCTGCTCCCTCAAAGGCAGCCATTTGTTTCCTAAAAAAATCTAGCAGATTCTCCATTTTTCACACCTAGGGCAATTGTTAGTTTTATTGGGGTAATCGAGCATCCATAAATATTTTGGAATGCTCGATCGACATTCATCTAATCCAAGAAAGCCTCACGCTTCTTCACTGCCTGAGCATGAGCAGGGAAACCCTCATACTCCGCCAAAGTGTGAGCCGTGTGCTTCAGCCGATCGAACCCACTGCGAGTAACATAACCAATCCCAGTCCGTTTTAAGAAATCATGGACAGATACTGCTGAGAACGACTTAGCAAAACCACCGGTAGGTAAAATCGCATTGACCCCCAAACAATAGTTACCCAAAGTAATTGGAGTGTTTTCACCCAACAGAATTTCACCCACATGTTCGAGGGCACCCAACACACTCCACGGATCTTTGACTAAGACCTCTAAGTGTTCTGGGGCATACTCATTGACAAACTTGATCGACTGTTCCAAGCTATCGGTCAGCACAATGCCACCATAGTTAGCCAAACCCGTCTCACAAAAATCTCGCCGCCACTGGGGCAGATCTTTAAGGTATTCAGGAATTAATGCCACTACTTTCTCGGCTAGTTCAGCGCTATGTGTCACCATTACCGCCGCTGAATCGGGACCGTGCTCTGCTTCGATCAATAAATCCATCGCTGCAATGTGAGGATTCGTGTATTGGTCAGCCAAGATTACCGATTCACTAGGGCCTGCGGGTAAACCCACATCTACTTTGCCAAACAGTAAGCGTTTAGCCGCTGAACCATAAGTGTTACAAGGGCCGGTGATTTTACTGACCTTCGGAACCGTTGGCGTACCCAATGCCATCGCAGTAATAGCTTGAATGCCACCCAACTTGTAGATATCTTTAACTCCGGCTAATTGGGCAGCTACCAAAGAAGCTGGTTCTACATTGCCTGCTTTATCTGGGGGTGTACAGACCAGAATGCGTTTAACTCCGGCGACGGTGGCCGGGACGGCTAGCATCAGCATTACTGAGGGGAAAGCACCTTTGCCTCTTGGTACATAAAGACCCGCACTTTCGATCGCCGTCACCTTCTCACCGGCAAACACCCCTGGTTCCACCTCAGCCATCGTGACCTGCTCGGGCATTTGGCGCTCATGGACAGTGCGAATATTTTTGTGAGCTTGATGAATCGCGGATTGGATAGTGGGATCGATCGATTTATGAGCCGCTGCAAACTCAGCCTCAGTAACTTTGAGAGTTTCTAAAGTAGCCGTCGGACAGTCAAATTTACGCACATACTCAATCAACGCCTCATCGCCGCGCTGTTGAATATGGCCAATGACCTCTTGCGCCACTGATAAAGCATCCCCAATATCCGCCTCTGATCGGCGCTTGAGCTTGCTCAATTCAGTTGCCGTTAAGTTTGCCAGCCGCAGAACTCTAACCACCGATCGTACTCCCTAAAATTGCATGTATTTGGAAACTATCTACACATTACCAAACCCTTGATAGGCCTGTCAGATCGAACATCCTAGCATATCTGTAAGGAGGAGGATGCGTTCTGTGTTAACATCCAAACTGCCAGAGCAATACATTTTCTAGCCCCTCTACACTTATGCCATCTTCAGACTTTCAACGCCGTACTAAAATTGTGGCTACCATTGGACCAGCCACTAGCAGTCCTGAAGTGCTGAAGGAGCTGATTTTAGCTGGAGCCACTACCCTACGCCTAAATTTTTCTCATGGGACTCATGATGATCACTTGGCTAGCATTCGTACTATTCGCCAAGTTTCTCACGAACTAGAACGCCCTGTCGGTATTCTGCAAGATTTACAAGGGCCAAAAATTCGCTTGGGCAAGTATCCTGATGGCCCGATCGTCCTAAAAAATGGTGATCCTTACCTGCTAACCAGCCGTGATATTCCTGGGACTCAAACTGAAAGCTCTGTTACATACGATAAGTTAGCTGCTGAGGTGCCCACTGGGGCAACGATTTTGCTGGATGATGGCAAGGTCGAAATGATTGTAGACAAGGTTGATCAAGCGACTGAATCGTTGCACTGTACAGTTGTTGTGGGCGGAAAGCTTTCCAATAGCAAGGGGGTGAATTTTCCGGGAGTCTATCTATCTATCAAAGCCATAACCGATAAAGATCGGCGAGATTTGATGTTCGGTTTGGATCAAGGCGTAGATTGGGTAGCGCTGAGCTTTGTGCGCAACCCGGAAGATGTGCTGGAAATTAAGGAATTAATTAGTAACGCTGGTAAGGAAGTGCCAGTGATTGCCAAGATTGAGAAACATGAAGCGATCGAGCAAATGGAAGAAGTACTTTCCCTTTGTGATGGAGTGATGGTAGCTCGGGGTGACTTGGGTGTAGAGCTACCGGCGGAAGATGTGCCTATTTTGCAAAAGCGTTTGATCGCTACTGCTAACCGCCTGGGGATTCCAATCATCACGGCAACTCAAATGCTAGATAGCATGGTGAATAATCCTCGGGCAACCAGAGCAGAGATCTCTGATGTGGCTAATGCAATTATCGATGGCACCGATGCGGTGATGCTTTCTAATGAAACTGCTGTAGGTGAGTTTCCGGTAGAAGCAGTGAAAATGATGGCCAAGATTGCGGTGCGGACTGAGCGAGAACGTTTGGGTCGCCCACCTCAGGATAATAAGAAGTCGGTGCCCAATGCGATTAGTTCGGCGGCAGCCAGTATTGCAGCCCAGCTCGAAGCGGCGGCGATTATGACTTTGACTAAGACTGGTTCTACGGCACGGAGTATTTCTAAGTTCCGGCCTCATCAGCCAATTTTAGCCGTCACACCGCACATGGATGTGGCGCGTAGATTGCAGATGGTTTGGGGAGTGAAGCCTTTACTGGTACTAGATTTACCGACTACTGGTGAGACTTTCCAGTCGGCAGTCAAAATGGCTCGATCGAAGAATCTCTTAAAAGAAGGCGATTTGGTAGTTTTTAGTTCAGGAACCCAAGGCGTAGCTGGTTCTACTGATTTGATTAAGGTAGAGATTGTTACCGCTGTGTTGGGAAAGGGTAAAGGCATTGGTCAAGAATCTGTGACCGGTGTCGCTCGCATGGCTCATTCTATGAAGGATCTCAGTGCTTTTCGGACTGGTGATATCTTGGTAGCCAAGTCTACTGATGCTAGCCATTTAGATGCTATTCGCAAGGCGAGTGGCATTGTGGTGGAAGAAGATAGTCTCACTTGTCATGCGGCGGCTTTAGGTATGCGTTTGGGTAAGCCGGTGATTGTGGGTGTCAAAGATGCTACTACTAGTATCCGAGACGAGGCTGTGATCACTCTGGATGTTCAACGAGGCTTGATATATTCGGGTAAAATTGACATCTAATACATGGTTCTGACCTGGTGGAAAAGCCAATATATACTAACCTCTTAACTGGCCGAGATGGCGCAATATGGTAAGAACTTCGTAAAGGTTGTTACGGTGTTGTGGCCGGGTGGCAAAGAGGTCGGAAGTCCCATAGCGATTGCCCAGAAGCTTGACAAAAAGATAGCTGCTGCCATTCACGATCATGCCGAATAGAGGACGATTAGCAGCCATGTAAGCAATGGCTTGTGGCAAAGCTAGTTCTAAATCGAAGATGGCTTTTTTGGATCCAATTAAAATAATCCAGAGCTGATTTTGCAGAACTAGGGCATCGATTCTGCCTCGCAGAACTTCATCATTATCGCCAACTGCTTCTATGGTATTAGACGACAATTAACTTGGGTTCTTCCGAGCTTTTGGTGATCAGGAAAAAGCGATAGACTACTGTGGAAAATAATCTGTCATGACATGAGCCTACAATTCTTCCAATGCCTGCTTCCTGGTGCCAACCTACTTCGTTTAGAGCGCTATGAAATCGATGCAGAGAACCAGCAACTGACTTTGAGCGTATCCTCAACCCAAACACTAGCCCAATGCCCACTTTGCTTTACAGAGCGTATTGCCGAAGTTGTATCTCCTTGGGCAAGATTGGTTTACAGCAAGCACGTTTGCAAAAAGAGTATCTGGCTTTAACCGCAAAGTCATCATCTAAATCCAAGGCTCAACTTCAAGTCGTAGCAGCGCAACAATTACAACTTGAAAATGATCGTAATGACTATCGAGAAAGCATACATGCTCTTTCTAAATCGATTCACCCCTTTCATATTGAAACAGGTGAATCTCGGATGGGAATGGAATTGCAATCGTCCTTGCAGCCTCATCTATCCGTCTTAGAACGACTAAGCCAATGCACTACCAATAAGCGATCGAGACTATAACGACATAATTTTCAAAATCAGCACAGCCAATGTTCTCCTGGGAAAAACAAATGAGCGATCTCACTGGTGACTCTATACTTTTTAGCTGGGAAGACTTGCCAATAGGAGCGAGTGACAAGGATTATAATGATGTTGTTTTCAAGGTGACTGGCTTGAGTGGAAGGGCTGCGGTGTTCGATCAAAAATAGACAATTAAGTTGAATGATGGGTTAAACTAACCAAGAGAGTTAGCGAGGC
>JAYUSV010000206.1:0-2221 GCA_043755495.1 Synechococcales cyanobacterium | reverse complement strand
ATTAAACCTGGGTCGCAATAAAATCCAAGATCTGAGTGCTATTCAGAACCTGCGTAAACTATCGACTTTGAACCTCTATAGTAACAAAGTCAGCAACTTAGAACCATTGGTTCGCCTTACTAATCTCAAGAACTTATACTTGGGTGGCAACAAAATTCAGTCGGTTAAATCTTTAGCCAATCTGACCAAATTACAAGATCTTAGTCTAGGCTCCAACGACATCAGCGATATTCGCCCGTTGAGTGGTCTCCAGCAGTTAGATTCTTTGTATATTGGTGGCAATCGTATTGCTAACATTCGGTCTCTTCGTAACCTTCGACTATTGACTAGCCTAGATTTATCTGATAACGAAGTCACGAATGTTGATTCTCTGCGCACGTTAGTTAATCTTACCGAATTAAATTTAGAAGGTAACTACATTAATGATCGTCGCTCGCTGGCTAGCTTAAAAAGTCTAACTGAAGCCGGATTGGATGACAGTGAGCTATTAGCTAGCAGCAAGATCAACACCCCTACTCGTTACGTAAACACCAGTCGCTACTAAAATCTCTTCAAGTCTTGGCGTTGCCAGCTACTTGGGGGATGAATTCTCACTCCCAATCGCTCTTCTGCCGGAATTTCTAAATCTGCCCAACTGCCCGCTTGTTCGATCAACAGGCGGCTTTTGTGGTGGCTGCTATTCCAGCTTTTCAGCCACAAAGTTCCCTTTAAACCTTGACCCATTTTGGCTGCTTGATAACCTTTGCCTTCAGCTAAGGGAGCATGGATCATCGCTGTGATTGTGGCGCTATCAAACAGTAGAACTTCCTTAGTGTCAACACCGCCATAGATCCTAAGCTTTTGGGGTTGCAGTATTTTGGTTGCGACATCGGCCACCAAAATATCCCCCTTAATTGACAAATTACCAGCAACATATAAATTCACCGACTCCCCCGGCTTTAATTTTACCTGTAGCTTCTGACCTGCTGTCAAATTAATCGATTCATTATTAATATCGCTTTTAACTACATAGTTGTAAACTCCGTGGGCATCTGGAGAATGACCAGCTAATGGTAGTGTTGCTCCCTTCCGGATGGCTGGTAAATCATGGCTATAATAAGGCACTGGGCGAACTTGAGGCCAAGGAGCAATGGTCGCAGCGATTAAACCTGTGGGCTGACCGGTAACTCCGGCTGTAATATTTTCTGGTCGAGTACCTAGCACTGTGCCCGCAGGGTCAGGGCAAGTTCTCACTCGCACATCACCAGTAATTTTTTGATCTCGATCGAGATTTACAGCCGTTGCCCATAGAGCTGGTAAGGCCGTAGGAGTAAGCGATACCGGTATTTCTATGGCCAAGAGGCTGCTCGCCTGACTTGGTTTGGTGGTGGTTTGACCTTCGAGTAGCAGTTTCCCGATCCCAATTTGGCCATTGGGGTCTGGTTTTGATTGATAACTGTAGTCGCGGAGCTTGTATTGGCCCGTTGGTAATTTCAACCAATCTCTTTGGCTGTAGGTTTGAGCCTCGATCTGTTCAACACAGGTGCCTACACTACTTGTTAAGTTCGCCAAATCTAATGGCCAGTTAGCCAGATCCTTGGTTATTAACAGCCGCTGTCGATCGAGGAAAGATTGAAATCTGGTGACTCCGGCCTCGGTGACTGCCATTGATAATTCGCTGCGAGCACGAGATGTGGAAATAATCTGTTCACTGCGTGCCCGATCTAACATGGCAGCAGTCACCATCATTAAAATAAAGCCCATCCCCATGGCCGTGGGCAGAGTAAAACCTTGCTCACCTGGAGTGGCAGCAAATTTATTAGTGAATTTATTGTAGTTAAAACGCTTGCTATTCATGAATTATTTATTTTTGCTTTGGCAAGACTGATCATCCTTGCTATATTGACCTTGACGAGTAATACCGAGCGGTGCCGAGACTGTCAGGCAACGACCGCTGAGACTGCTATGGCTGCTGAGTTGAATTGTCCGATTATCTGTCGTGTTGCCTTTTATCCCGTATTCGATCGAGCTATCTAAACCGGGTGATTTCATACTAATTCCACTGGGCAAGGCCAAATTGCCACTTCTCAGGCAGTGATTGCTATCAATAATGGCTGTGGCATTTATTTTAAGGCTGCAAACCGTACTGCGCTCGATCGCTGTTTGCTGGGCTTCTTGCATGGCAATCAACACCATGTCAGTGGCTTTAATTAGCCGTTGGCGCTGTTGCATAGCCAATACA
>JAYUSV010000205.1:0-6407 GCA_043755495.1 Synechococcales cyanobacterium | reverse complement strand
CACCACCGGCAGCCAAGTCGCACAAGGAAATTTCCGCTCCAATACCTGAAGCTGCTGTCGCCCATGGCGAACCGCAGTCAGCAAAGACTTGCCCTGGGCAAAACTCCGCAAAAATTCTCGCAAAAAGCTTTGAGCTACCAGGTTAGGAACTGCTTCCCGCATTACAATCACAGTAGGAATATTCAGCGCCGCCAGATCAGCCCCCAAACTCAAACCACTACAAGAATTAAACATAGCTAACTGTAAACCATGATCGATCGCCGATTCCAAAGCATAGCTAAGTTCGCGTAAAGTCAATGATTCAGTAGCATTGATCTGAATCGAGCCATTTTCATCTGCACTACTATGGCCAGCAAAAAACAGCATATCCCAACCCTGAAGATCATTCAGACTCTGGCTTAACTGCCCAGGACTAGGCTGCTCCAAAAAAACAAACTCAGCCTTTAATTGACAAATAAACTGCCGATCGGCCTCCAAATCTAAACCAGTACTATCACCAAAAACAGCCAAAATCCTCGGCTTCGATCGCTTTACCGAGACAGTCTGGCGTTGATGAGTTGGTAAACTAAAAGCAATCTCAGCTTTACGAAAGTCTCGTAATATGCGCCAAAAGTGCCAGGGCAAACGCTGAATAAACTCATCGGCAGTCTCAATCACGATCGCAATTTCATCGTTTTTCTGAAACTGGAGCAGCATCTGACGGCCAATTTCACTAAACGAGGTACTCTCTAACCACTCCTCCATACATTGCTGAAATTCAGCACATGTCTCAGAAAAATTACTCGTCGAAAATCCTTCAATGCCAGTATCTTCAATTTCAATCTCGTCACCATAACTACGCAACATGCTTAAAGAGCTGTCATAGTATGCATCATAACCAAACTTCCAGCGATTGGAAAAATCATGTAGCTCTACGTTACTGGGTAAACTGCCCTGCTCTTGAGCAATAACACTACCATTTTTTTCCAGCACCAAGTTAACCTGCCGAAATCCATTCTGCAAATTACCACGACCAAGCTGGAGCCGAACTTTATTAGACATATCAAGCAACGAATGACTCTATCAGTTTACTCTCAGCCAAGGCCACCTGAATATCAAATCTTGTTCCCGATTCTAACCGAAAATAATTGAGTTGAATAAAATTCATGGGCTGAGCATACTGCACCTGTCCTTTTACTTGACCAGTTCCATCCTGCAAAGTAAGCTGTAAATTGGCTGGTAACTGTGCCACGTTTCCCGATGAATACAATCTCACCCGCACTTTAATGCGGCCATCGGGTTCTTTATTTAGACCAATTAGTAATAGCAAAGAAATATTTCCTAGCTTTACTTTCAAGTCCATCATTTTACCAGCAGTAAAATCTCGAACACTTTCAAAAGGCGAATTATTCAAAGAAGTAGTAATATTGCGCAGTGCCAATTCTCGGTTAGCAGATATTTCATCCCGTTCTTTATCCGTAGTTAGCGAACTAATCGATTGCCAGCCGCTATTGAAAATCCCAGATAATACCTCACCCAAATTAGTGATCGTCTCATCGGGCAACACCAAATCTATCAGGCTTTCAATCGGTGCAAGCTGATCGAAAGCTATTGAACCCAATAATAACTCGGTGGTACAACCCAGTAACTCCACTTGGCTGAGATCTTCATTAAATTGGACAGCCACATAGGCCACCCGATCATCGATCGCTTCCGGTGGCACCAGCATTTCAGTCTCTCCAAATAGTACTGGGCGACACTCAATCTTCCCCAAACCAGGAATTTCTAAATCTGCTACATCCAAAATTGCTTGGCGACTGGGATGCCAAGCATCACCTGGCTTTAACTGAAGTTGACAGACAATTTTTAAATATTGCTGCACGGCGCAGACTGCGAGGGTATTTAGATAAACTCTGCGACCTTTACCTACGGTAGTTTGCTGGCTAGCAAATGTCTGCGCCCAATGATAGGCTGTTCGATCGATCGCAATAATAAAGCTTGTGTTTTTCATGTAGCTATTGGTTGTTTTCCAAATTTAGAACTTTGCTTTTCAGCAATTCGAGGCAGTTGCGTTTCCAATGAGAGACGACTGTTTGGTAAGGAATATTTATATCCCGAGCAATTTTCGCCAATTTATCTGGTGGATCTTGAAGCAATAATCTCTGGCTTAAAAACTGACAGTGGCATTGAGGATGATTTTTTAAGTGACAATGTTGTAGTTTTTTATCTGGGTCAGTTGCAATCCAATCTTCAATTTTCTGGACGATCCCCTTGATTTCTTGTTGTTGAATATTGGCAATATCTTGATCTAGTGAACTGAGACTTATCCCCACAAATCCATCCTTAGCCAGTATGTTCAAGTATGTTTCATCGGTATCTGCTATGCTGGCATCTAGACTAAGCGTTGGTGGATCAGTAGTTTGGGGAAAGTACAGATCTCGAATCCGCCATTTCAAATAGCCATTAATCCAGCGAACTAATTCTTTCTCTAAGGAACTGTTGTTAGACCAGCGAAATTTGTCGATTTCGCGGTTTAACCATTCCCAGGTCTGGTTTAAAGCTAGTGCATAATCTTGATGATTAACTTTTTTAATTCCGGGTAAGTGCTGTAAATGCCGAACCAATTTACTAAATTCTCTAGCTCTGATCTGACTGTGGGGTGGAGCTTGTAATAATGCTGCTAAAAGCCTATAGCATTTGGTACAAGCTTGGTCTTCAGAATCATTGCCGTGTGAATCAAAAAACTCTTGATGATCGGTCATATGCAAAGCCATCCGTTGAAATTGGTCAATTTTAGGGACGATGAGTTAAGAGAAATCACAAGCGCATTAGTATACCATTCAACTCGTTGCCCTGTTAGACTAAGTACTCGAATCTCATACATTGCTGGAATATCTGGTTGTCTACTTACTCAATACCTCAGTGCATTTATGGTTTGTTATGCATTTTTTAGCAAATAAGGAAGCCGGGGGTCGTAGAGCAGAAAACGCTAAAATTTGTTTTCCGCACCAAAAACTTTTACAATTTGTAAAGCAAACGGAAACAAACACTATTAGAGACACACATGCGGATTGCGATCGTTGGGGCTGGGTTAGCGGGTTTATCCACAGCAATAGAGCTGGCAGATGCTGGACACCAAATAGAAATTTTTGAATCGCGTCCGTTTGTTGGCGGCAAGGTAGCAAGCTGGGTAGATCCCGACGGCAACCACATCGAGATGGGGCTACATGTCTTCTTTAACAATTATTTCAATCTCTTTGCCCTGATGAAAAAAATCGGGGCTTTTGAGCACCTTTTACCCAAAGAACACGTTCATAACTTTGTGAACAAGGGCGGCGAAATTGGCCAGTTAGATTTTCGTTTTTTGCTGGGCGCACCGTTTCATGGCATGAAAGCCTTTTTTACCACCGGCCAGCTTACCTTTCTGGATAAATTGCAGAATGCTCTTGCTCTGGGCACCAGCCCAATTGTAGTGGGCTTGCTGAATTACGAAAGCGGCATGAAAATGATCCGCGCCTTAGATAACATTAGCTTCGCTGACTGGTTCCGCAAGCATGGTGGCAACACCCACAGCCTCCGCCGGATGTGGGATCCGATCGCCCTCGCTTTGGGCTTCATCGATACCGAAAATATCTCGGCGCGCTGTATGCTGACCATTTTTATGATGTTTGCATCTAAAACCGAAGCATCGAAACTCAACATGTTAGCCGGTTCGCCCCAAGAATATTTGCACGAGCCAATCTTAAAATACTTGACCGATCGAGGCGTGAAAATCCATACCCGTCGCCAGCTTCGAGAAATCAAATATACCAATGATCAGATCAACGGCTTTGTAATTGCAGATGGCGATCGGCTAGAAACTATTACTGCCGATGCCTATGTCTGTGCCTTAGATGTGCCCGGCATCCAACGAGCAATGCCTGAAGCTTGGCGAGCACAAAAGTTTTTTGATCGCATTTATGAGCTAGATGCTGTGCCGGTAGCCACGGTACAGATGCGCTTCGACGGCTGGGTGACAGAAATGAGCGATGCCCAACAGCGCCAACAGCTCGACCAAGCTGCTGGACTTGATAATTTGCTGTACAGCGCTGATGCCGACTTTTCTTGCTTTGCTGACTTGGCTTTAACTAGCCCCCACGACTATTACAAAGAAGGTGAAGGATCCCTGATGCAGGTGGTGCTGACTCCCGGTGATAAGTTTATTCCGATGGGCAATGAAGAAATTGTAAGACATGCTCTCAATCAGGTCTTAGAGCTGTTCCCTTCTGCTAGAGAGCTGAAGATGACTTGGTCGAGTGTGGTGAAACTAGCCCAGTCTTTGTATCGGGAAAAACCCGGAATGGATCCATTTCGTCCAACTCAGGCTACGCCAATTCAGAATTTCTTTTTGGCGGGCAGCTATACGGCACAGGATTATATCGATAGTATGGAGGGAGCGACACTTTCGGGTAAGCAAGCCGCAGCGGCAATTTTGGCAGCAGCCGATCGGTTGCAGCCAATGGCTACTCTGGTTTAACTCTCTAAAATTTTAATTGGCACAAAAACATGGCTGAATGGCTAGAGCATAGCGTCCAAGTTGAAGTAAATATCCCGATCGAGACTGCTTGGGATATGTGGTCTAATTTGGAACTGATGCCAACTTGGATGAAGTGGATTGATTCGGTGAAAATTTCTGAAGAAAACCCAGCTATTTCGCGCTGGCGGCTGGCTACTGGCGGCTTTGAGTTTACTTGGCAAGCCAAAATTGTAAAAAAAACTACTCACCAAATCATTCAATGGGAATCGGTGGATGGTTTACCCAATCGGGGCGGAATTCGCTTCTATGATCGGGGTGCTAGCAGTATTGTAAAACTTACCGTGAGCTATTCTGTCCCAGGCTTTTTGGCGCTATTGATGAATAATGATTTTATTCGCAAGGCAGTGGAAGGCACCTTACAAGCAGATATGGAAAGATTTAAAGAATATGCTCAGAATCCAAAATAAATAAGGGTGGCAATATTGCATTATCACCTATTTTTTCTGAGCCCAATCCTTGCCCAGCTTAATCGTGATGTCCGAATAAATATCGCCAGAAGTACCGACCTCTACTTCGCCGAGACCGAGATTTTGCTTAAGAACATCGCCATTAACTGAGCCACCATGTTGAATGATGATTTTGGTCGTATCGAGGTTTTCTTTCAAAGCTTTGGCATTGGTATCTAAATGAACATTTTTGTAGCCTTCTTTCTCTAGCCGCTTCACAAACCGCTGGGCAGCATCAGGATAGTAGCCGGTGTCTTGCACCTTAATGCGCAGGCGACTAGGTTCGATCGGAGAGTTATCAACTTCTCCATGATCAAAATACTGTGCCATCATATTCTTGATGCCATTTTCGCTGGGCAGCCAATAGCTAGTGCCATGTTTACCATCGCCGTTGTAGTCTCCGGGCAGCATCAAAGTTTGCACCTTGCCTTTACCATGACTTGAAGCAAAGCCACCCAAAGCAATGATTTCTTCTACCGTTAAGTTGGTATCTACATGGCTTTTAACAATCGACATCAAACCAGGGATTTTGGCTACAGTGATGGGATTCACCCACTGCTCAATCATCGATCGCAACACTATTTGTTGGCGCTGCATTCTACCTACATCACCGTTGGCATCTTTGCGAAAACGCATTAAGCCCATTAGCTTGTTGCCATTTAAACGCTGTTTACCGGCTTTCAAATTAATATAAAAATGCTGAGCATCATCTTGATATTTAATATCTTTAGGTACCACTACATCTAAGCCACCCAACTCATCAATCAACTTTTCTAAGCCAAAGTTGTTCATCCGCACATACCGATCAATCTCGACTCCTTGGAGAGTATTGCTGACCACCTTGGCAGACTGAGCAACTCCGCCCTCTTGATCGATCGCATTAATTTTCATGCTCCGACCATTAAATTCCACCTTGGTATCGCGCTGAATACCCAGTACTACCATGCGCTTACTGGCGGGGTCGAACCGAATCAGCATCATTGTGTCAGACAAGCCCTGCAACGAATCAGACTCAGCATCGTAGCCAGCTTTGCGTCGCTCGTTGCCCTCGCCTTGACGAATATCCGAAAGATTGGTCTTAATGCCCAGCAGCAAAATATTTACTGGCTTGGTCACTTCTGGGACTTGTAGAGTGCCCCGAGCAAAAGAGTTACCTCTGCGAAACACACTGGCCTCGGCAGCGCTCAACAGGCGTTGCTGTAGGGGAGTACTAGAAAGAGACGCTGCTACCATTGCTCCGCCCACTGCCGACAACAGACCTACCCCTGATAAACTCAACCACAACCAAGATAAAGGCCGATGCTTTCTGGTGGGTTTGCGACGTAATTTTTCGGTGGCAAAATTGCTGGGTATTCGTCTGGTGCTATCTGTTCTTCTGGATTCCACTAAATTCCTCATGGATCATG
>JAYUSV010000204.1:0-2232 GCA_043755495.1 Synechococcales cyanobacterium | reverse complement strand
TTTTACTATGTCGGTTGGTGAGTTGGGTGAATCTGCAACAGGAGTTGGAGGCGAAGTCACGTACTTAATTCGCACAGTGGAAATGTCGATCGAAGGCAAAACATTCAATGCCCGGTTAGCTTGGTTACAATCAGATCTAGCCACAGATAACCTGCTGGGCAGAGAAACCGTTTTTGATATGTTTGATATCGAATTCAAACAAGCTGACGAAGAAATTATTTTTCGTAGTCGAGAGTCAGCCCCAAAGAAATAAGAGAAATAGTGGATATTCAGATTTCAAACTACGAAGTCGATCCTGGTAGGCGATTGTGGGAATACCACGATCGAATATTTTGTCGTTGTCCCAAATGCGATCGCCAAGCTCTAATTACCAGGAATGTCGATCAAATTCGGGTTTTTTATCTCGGCTGCACCTATCAAGAAGACTGGAATTCTAAAATGTCTCGACAGAATGGAAAAAACTATTGGAATCGTAGAGTAAGTAGGGCGACATGATATGAGGAATTTAGATATTACTATTTAATTAACCCCACCGGCATTATGCCAAAAATGCAGATTTCAGGAAATATTAGATAACCTGAAATCTGCATTGTGACAACTTAAACTAAGTAAATTTAACCAAAACCATTACCACCATTGGTGAAGAAGAAGTTTCCGCCACCCTTATTCTTCTTTCCACCGCCACCGCTGAAAAGAATTTGTCCACCGCCGCCAAAACCATTACCACCATTTGTGAAGAAAAAGTTTCCGCCGCCCTTACTACCATTACCGTTTCCACCGCCACCGCTGAAAAGGATTTGTCCGCCGCCACCACCAACGGGAAGACCAAAACCAGATCCATTGTTGTCGTCGCCACCTTTATTCTTCTTACCACCAACAACAGATGCCATTTCTTGCTCAGTTAAATCAGTAAGAGAAGACTGTTGACTGGTTAATTCGTTGATTTGAATCATGATATAAAATCCTTTGAGTTCGTATAGCTGTTAACAATTCAAAAACTTTAGTAGATGCCTAGTTTTAGTGATATCTATCACAAGACTTCTGTGATCCTATATCGCTTTATTTTTTTTGTCAACTTCATTGCAATTATTATTTCCACAGAAATCTAACCTCAGTATTTTGGCGGATATTTTTAGAATAAAATACTGATTATGTAATGATTCACACCAAGTCAACCTGACGATCTAATCATTATGTGCATTCTATTATTGATCCATCAACGACGCTTTGATTGGAGTGAAAAAGTAGCCGCTGAATTGGGAAAGTTACTCGGAGTACCCATTGCTCAGACTGAACTAGCGATCGCCTTTTCTCCAGAAAAACAAACATATGTGGAAGGCACTGTATCAGTGGACTATAGATCTGGCGAAGAGAGAGTGATTAGTGGCCGTCAGTTTTTGTCAATGGTTGATCCAGATTTCGACGGAATACCCACCAGCAGCGGCGATCCCTACAACATTCCCAATATTTTGCATCACCTTCAAGAAAATGCTGTGGGACTAACGCAAAATTGGCTACCACCAACTGGGATTGAGACTGGGGCGGACTTGATGGTTGGTTATTTGTTGTTTGACTGTTGGGTTTCGGCAACTGATAGACATGACGAAAATTGGGAAACGGCCTTAGTTGAAGAGGACTATATCCTTTAAGTGACAAAATTCACCGACTCTTAGTTGGTTTACTAGAGAATAATATTAAGCAAGTTACAGTCTAATTTTTAATATTGAGGCTAAAAATATGTAGGAAATTAGTTACAGTCTCGACCTCAAAGAACCCACCAAAACTAAAGACGAACAGTTACTTGCTGTTGATCGAGGTACTCCTTAATCTCAGCCACAGTTATGCAACAAAGAAGCCAACAGCGCCGCCTCCGCGCCCCCAGCCGTCACCGCAGCATAAATATGCTCACAATTCCCCGCACCACCCGAAGCAATCACCGGAATCTCCACCGAATCGGCGATCGCCCTAGTTAACGCCAAATCGTAGCCCGCCTTAGTACCATCCGCATCCATACTGGTAATCAACAGCTCCCCCGCCCCTCGGCGCACCACGTCGATCGCCCAAGTCACCGCATCCAAGCCAGTATTCTCCCGGCCACCCTTCACATACACATCCCAACCCAATACGGTTCGCTTAAGCTATCAGAAAGTCTGCGAAATGGGTTGGGTGAGCGGAGTCGAACCCCAACCCTATGAATTCATTAGTTTTCATGGGTGTCCCATTCGACTCCGC
>JAYUSV010000203.1:0-2236 GCA_043755495.1 Synechococcales cyanobacterium | reverse complement strand
GTCGGCAAAATCATCGTTATTGCCAACAAACACCCAATCATCGCTCGCTCAGACGCCCGCAATGAGATTAACATGTCGATTTTTCTCCTGTCCTACTTAATTATGCTAGCTTAATGTGCTAGATCAACTGTCGCTACACACCCCATATAGTGCATAGCCTAAGGCGTTAAGAATCTATCCCTATTGCCGCATACCGTAATTGTATACGCAGTATGCCGATTTTACGAAATGACAAAACACCATCGCTGCATTTGAACTTAACTATGACGAATATTCAACAATAGGTTCATTCTTGCACCAAATTCGCAGTGAACCAGAAATATTGCTTATTTACAGTGATAATTTCATTCTCGTGGATCGCCACACAGAGCGATAATCGATTGCGAATAAATCGAGACAAGCGCATCGACTATATAACGACATTATCACAGTCCGCATGTCTAGACTAGATTCAGTCTATAGACCGATGATCAGTAACAGAAATACTGATAAATTGTTCGAGCCAAAACACTATTGCGAGTCGATATCACGGAACGGGGGGAAATTATCGTGATCACTAAACAACACCAAGATCCATTACAAAACATTATGCAAGCAGCTTGTGCTGATCGACTCGAGCGCATGTTCAGACGTGGCGAGGCCTTTCAAGATGAGCGCACTGACATTGTCACGGCTTTAGATGCGTTAAGTGCCAGACAAACTGGGCGAAATAGTGGCGTCTATCTGCAACAGCTGATGGGCACACTGATCGAAGCTGATATCGAAAACCCAATGCGTCTATCGCACGAGCAGCGCGTATCACTCTACGTTGCAGCCAAGATTCTTCGTAGAACATAGCTACACCACGCGGGCTTACCCTAACAGGCTTGAGATGTGCAAATATCCCAAGCCTGTTTTGTTTTCCCGCATCGCCCCAAATATTGCGCCTTTCACGTTATTTGACTATAGAAAATTGATAAATACGCAGTGTTTTGTAGCAATCTACAACTAAAGTTGTAATTTGCTAAAAATGCGCATCATATGCAAGTGATAGACGTAGAATGTAAATTGCAATAAATAGTCGATGAATTGCTGATTAACTATTGCTGATTAACTATGGAGCAAACACAAACCACCTCTGACCTGATATTTGAACCGCAGAATATGCGCAGTCTAGACCTAAGTGCGGCTTCCCACAAAGGAAAGGTGCGTTTTGTGCATGAGGACCACATGTCCCTGCCAATTGAACGCTCTGCGGACGTGCTGGCAGCCAAAGGTTATTTATTGGCGGTGGCAGATGGGGCAGGGGGGCAAGCCAGCGGAATGATTGCGGCAGAAATCGCTACCCGCCTAATCAGCAATAGTTATTATGCTGACCAAGATGAAGATATCGCTGCCTCGCTTCGACGCGCTTTTGGGGCAGCTCAGGAAGCCATCCTGCAGGAACAGGCTCATACACCTGATCATGCTGAAATGAGCAGTACGCTGTGCGTGGCGGTACTACGTGGAATTGAGTTAATCGTAGCCAGTGTTGGCAATTCGCGCTGTTATCGTTGGCGCAAAGGCATGTTGCGCCAACTCAGCAACGATCATACCGAAGTGGGTGAGCGAGTGCGTTCAGGCGTGATGTCAGCAGACAAGCTAAAGAAAGATCGTGGATTGCACGGCCAATTAACTCGCTCGCTTGGTTCGGCTAAGGCTAGTCCCGAGCCAGAGATTTTGGAATACGATTGGCAGGCTGATGATCGCTTACTACTCTGTTCTGATGGTGTCTGGGACATGCTGCCAGATGACAAAATCAACGCACTGCTAGGACAGCCCAGTTTGGGGGTAGATGACATAGCAGAATCATTTGTCAAGGCAGCCAACGACCTAGGTGGAGCCGATAATATCAGTGCAGTTGTGGTTTTGGATACGTTCAGTGTGCCTACAGCATTGCGTAAAAAGAAAACCAAACCCAGTCCAATGAAGTACATCGCTGGAATTGGGGCAGCCTTGGCCACCGGCGCTGTGTTGGGCACAGTGGGTGTGCGGGCGCTGAACAGTCAGCAATTAGCGGCTTCTATGGCTAAACCCGCAGTACAGTCCACTGCAATTGCGACAATAACTGCACCCACACCAGTGTCAACTGTTGCCAGCACGCCTGTAGCCACAGTAGTGCCAACACCGATAGAGCAGGGGCAGGCAATCAGCTCTTCTGCTGCAAGCCCTATCAACCTAATGAGTGGGCTCAAAACGTGCCAGCGCCGCAACTTTA
>JAYUSV010000202.1:0-2236 GCA_043755495.1 Synechococcales cyanobacterium | reverse complement strand
AAACCTGTCCCCGAACCAAGCTCCAAAAAATTTCCTGCTGGCTTAGCAGCCGCCAAAGTCCGCAAAAGAGCACAAGTCAGCGGCTCCGAGAGCATATTGAAGCCCGCTTGATGACTATCAGCCAAAATTGCCGAAATAGTAGCAGGTTCCTGCAAATTTTCTAAATCGTTCATCACAAAACCTATAGTTTAAACATCCAGCCGCAGATCGCCCCACCCAGCATTAACCACAAAGAAATATTTGGCCATTTTAGCAGTAGTAATAAACTCCCGATCGCCATTAATCTCACTGGCCAACTGCCCAATCCTAACCCAATCTGCCCCACCACAAAAGCCATCAAACCCCAAGCAGCCGGATTAATCCCGGCCAAAAAGCCCTTGATCCAGGGAGAATCTTGCACCTTATCTAACCAAGGTCGCAGCAATGCCACCAGCAAAAATCCCGGCAGAAAAATCCCCCCCGTCCCGGCGATCGCCCCACCATGACCAGCTAACAGATAACCAATAAAAGTCGCCGTAGTAAACAACGGGCCGGGAGTAATTTGCCCGATCGATACCGCATCTAACAACTGCTGATTAGTTAATAAATGCTGCCGATCAACTAGCTCCTGCTGCAAAAAAGCAATCAGCACGTAGCCGCCCCCGTACATCACTAGCCCAATCTTAAAAAATATCCCAAACACCCAGCCAGCCGACACCGCTTTGCCGGTAGGCAAGCCAGCCACCAGCGCCACCGATAAATTTTTACCAGAGCCTCCTTTGCCAGAGATATTCCCAGAGCGCCAATTTTGCCACAGCATCATTCCCACTCCCATTAGAACTAACCAGAGCACCTCATTGACTTTCAACACACAGGCTCCGATCGTCATTAACCCAATCAATGTGGGTGCCACAGAAGCGATCGTCCAGGCTGGGGAAATTTTTAACGCTGACTTGCTCAATTTCCACAGCGCCTGCGCCACTAACCCAAACACCACTGGCTGCAAACCCGCAAAAATATATTTCACTTGAGGTAAAAATTGAAACTGCTGATAGCCCCAAGCTAATCCCCACACCATCAGCATTGCAGGCAAAATGAAGCTGCTCCCTGCCACCACCAATCCTGGCCAGCCCGCTCGCTCATAACCAATTTGCATCACTAGCTCCGTGGAGTTTGGTCCGGGAATGAGATTAGTGGTGGCAAATAGCTCCAGCAGCCGTTCTCTAGACATCCACTGTTTTCGATCGACCACCTCGGTTTGAATGGCCGCCACATGCGCTGCTGGGCCACCAAAGGCTGTTGCCCCTAGTTTCAGAAACACCTTGGCTAATTCTGGAAGCTGGGACATGTTTCACCAAATTTTGTTCATGCTCAATATAAAACCGGGCATAACTTCATTGCAATCGATCGAGGCCGGAGATTTTAATACTTCGGTCTCTTGTCCTGGTCGATAGATCTCCACCTGCTTACTTTTGGGATCAATGAGCAAACCTAGCTTCACCCCAAGCCGTTGATACTCCTTCATTTTTTCCTGTAACGGCTTCAAATTGTCCGTGGCCGACCGCAGTTCAATCAAAAAATCAGGCACCACCGTAATAAACCCGACAATGTTTACTCCCTCAAGTCGAGATTTTTCAATCCAAGAAACATCGGGCGCTGGTTTACCGCTACCAAGCGCAGTGAAGTCATAGCCACCTGAAGAGTCGAATACTTCACCTAGCTCGGTTTGCTCATTCCAAATGCCCACCAGAAGATTCAGTCTTGAATTTTTTTTGCTGGTTTCGCCGCCTGCTGGAGCCATAACAATCAATTCTCCATCTTTGGTTAATTCCAGGCGCAGGTCGGGGTTATCGATACAAAGCTGATCAAATTGCTCTGGCGTTACTGTCAGCTTTGCATTGGTAACATCTAGCAGCAGAGTATCGATCGATGGCTCAGGAGCTGTGGCAGTTGTCATAAAAACCTTTAAACGCTTGTGGGGTTAGAGCTAGCAGAATGCTGGAGCCAGTCTGTTAAAAGCTTGTTCTAGCTCTGGCGATAGCATCATCACCCATTCAATAAAATGAATCATTAAAATCATCGCTCATCCACACCTTCCCCTGATGCAGACCAAGAGTGCGAGGTAATCGATCGGGCACAGCAGAACTATCAACTTTCGCAGACTTAATGAAATTGGCAACCTCCAGAAGTAGCGACTCTGGAGCCACTGATAATTCATCAATAATTGCTTCTAAGGTGGTCATTCCAGTCACCGCCA
>JAYUSV010000201.1:0-6480 GCA_043755495.1 Synechococcales cyanobacterium | reverse complement strand
ACTATACTGCCGTTTTAACTGGTAGGCTATTTTAGAGCAAGTCCCTTAGTGTATTCCGGGAACTTAGCGATGAGCCAAGCTTCTTCTTTTCTGGCTTTGGCATCAAAAATAGCAAAAGTCCGATCGAACCCAGTAAATGCAACCAGCTCATCTGCCAAATTGAAAATCACAGAGTATAGGTAAAATCTTGAATCAGCATCCCTGGCACCCAAGACCCGCCTAAGCTACGGCCACCATAAGAATCCGTTGTTGCAATGTACTCACTAAAATTTGTCACCGCCAATAAATCCCCGCCCCAAAAATCATACAGACTGGCATCAAACCTCAAATTCTTGATCGGAGCTACAACTTCACCATTTTCCACCCAAAAACAAGCATAACGAGTCATCCCCGTCACCCTCCCTGAGTGCCGATCGCTCCAATTCAAGTAATGGACATTACTCAAATACAACCCTGTTCCCAACTCCGCCAAAATCCGCGCTTGCGCTAGTGTACCCATACCTAATACTGGCGATCGAGGAGACTCCTGATCATTCGCTCCATTGGCTACCTTGCCATACTCCCGCGCACTGCGAGAACTCACCAAGGTATTCACTAGCTTGCCCTCAGCAATCAGCGGCAATCGATCAACTGCCACTTCTCCCATCTGATTAAACCTAGGCACCATCCCAGATGTAAAATCTTCTGTCACCGAAAATAGTGACGACAAATGCTCACCATCACGCAAAGGTGCCAAACTACTTTGCCCCTGCTGTAAATCGGCCTCACTCACCCCTCCCCAAGCCAGCATATCTACCAAGTCGGCCACTGCTGCCGGAGCCAGATAAGTGCGATATTTACCCCGCTGGATTGATTTGGGAGTTTGCTGTAGTCGTGATAGCTGTTGGCGAGATTGATCGATCTGTTGTTGATATTTTTGGTTGTCCCATACTGCTCCAGCGTAGACTCCCTTCACGGCCTGACCATCTGACGTAAACAACGAATAGTTTAAGGTGAAAGTATCTGCACTAAACCAATGCTCTTGACCATTGCTATCGGCGTAGCCACGCAGATTTGTCCCGGCAGCGTAGAGTCCGGTAAAATCCAGACCGGATACCGCACGGAGGATCGTCCTGGCGACAGCATCGGCAGCTAATAGATCGCCTTGTCGATCGCTCACACTATGTTCCTGGCCAATGGGTAGCACCAAGTAGGGATCAGGAGAAATTTGAGTAATTTGTCCTCGTAGGTCAGTCAAAGCTTGTTGAGCTTGCAGCAGATCGATCTCTACCTCCCCAGTGCAAGGAAATTTCTGCCAACAAGTTCGACCATCTTTAAATAGCTTTAAAGTACAACGCACATCTCGCACTGTCCCCGACTGTCTCACCTGAGCACAGTTGAACCGAGTAAACAAACTATCTTCACCGCTTAAGGTTAAGACAAAGGACTCATCAGTAGTGATAGTTGATCGCAAATCTACCGCTAACTGTTGAAACCCAGCAAACATTTTGGTATTAAATGACATTTCTAGTTACCTCCAAAGACTTCAACATTAGCAAAAGCGGCTACCGGTGAACCATGACCCACCCAAATCATCTGGTTTGGCTCTCCCTTGCCGCAATATGGCGATCCATAAGTCTTCCAAGTCTCGGCGTTACCCACTGCCACCAAGTTGCTCCAAAACTTCGGTGTGACATCTCGATAGTTCGGATTCCGCAAAGTCTCGGTCAATTTACCATTTTCTATTCGGCGAGCATATTCACAACCAAACTGAAACTTGTGGCGCTGATCGTCGATCGACCAAGAGCGGTTGGATTCCATATACACCCCAGATTCTACCTGACCAATCACCTGCTCAAAGCTAGCATCTCCCGGCTCTAAGTTAATATTAGCCATCCGATCGATCGGTGGCCGATTCCAATCACAGGCCCGACTACAAGATACCCCCGGCAAACCCGATCGAGCCTGACTATCGGCACCACCTAAGCCCCGCAGTAGCTGACCATTTTGAATCAAATACTCCCGTTTGGCCACCGTACCACTATCATCAAAACCATAGCTAGCAAACTCATCGCTTACCGTAGGATCAAAGGTCACATTCATCAATGATGAACCATAAGTCAAGTTACCAAAATCACTGGGCTTAATAAAACTGCCTCCGGCATAGTTACGTTCATCGCCGAGAATTCGATCAATCTCCAACGGATGACCAATGCTTTCATGAATTTGCAACAGCATTTGATCGGGATCTAGCACCAAAGTCGTAGTGGTATTTGGACATTCTTTGGCGGTCAGCAGTTCTACTGCCTGATCACCGATTTGCTGCACTCGCGCCCACAGACTTGGGGTATCAAAATAATCCCAGCCGCCTTGGTAGCAGTGACTACTAGTGCCGCCATTGCTGCGAGTCTGAGTAATATTTCCGGCCTGGGTCGTGGCTCCATAATCGCTCACCAGTAACTGGACTTGCTGATAAATATTGCTGCCGTTGCTGCTCACATAAAAGGTTTCGATTTCTTTAGTGCTGACCATTGCTCGGGTCTGGACTATTTGATCGCTAACCTTCAGACCCTGACAGATCTTGATGAGTAGGTCATCGATCGCTGCCACCGACAAACTATCTAGGGAATTAGCCTGAGCAGATTTATAATTACCAATAGTTTTAGGACGCTGTTCGATCGACCAAGGGTATAAATGATACTTGCTGGTTGCGCTGGCCTGCTGATGGGCGGCCTGAGCTGCTGCTGCGATCCCTGCTGGGGTCAAGTGATTGGTAGCTCCATAACCTATCTGCCCATTCACAATCACCTCTACCATAATTCCAGAGTTGATGGTATTGCCATTGGTTTGCGGAAAACCATCGCGAGCTGAGCGGTTGCGATCGATCGCTTTGACCCAGCGCAGACCAATCCAATCGGCCTCGATCGGCAGGTCAGCCAAGATTTTATCGAGATTTTCTGGTTGCAGAAGAGCAGTGGCTAGCATGGGCAAGAAAGAAATTGCGGAGTCAAAGCCCAGTATAACCAGTTAACTGCTTTTATCACCCAAAACAAATTTTATAAATGTTCTTTGGGAACTGCAAATGCTACATTAAGCCAAATGCACCTGAAAGTAGCGACGGTATAATGTGCAGCTTGGCTCCACCAAGTTGCCGACTAATTTGATCAAGCCCATGCCATCTAAGCGATAGAGCTGTGACCAAGCCAAGGCTACCGGTTTATCACTAATGACAACGGCGCGCAGTGCATCTACTAAATCGGGGTGTGCTTGGAGGTTGGCTAAATAATGACGAAGATGATTGCCATAAATGCCGTTATAGGTAGGAGCAGTCTCTAGTAACTCTGGCAGGTCAAGCTGCTGTTGACCCAAATGGTATAGCGCTATCTGGGTTAGATAAGGATGGCCACCCACTAACTCCAAAACCTGATCGATTTGGGGATTTGCCCAGCCATGAAGTTTGGCTAAATATAAAGCTTGGGCGCGATCAAACCCCGGCAACTGCACTGGCAACCCCACGTTAAAGGGTGACTGGTTCAGATCTAGAGAAATATAGACCTCAGTGGTATGGGCGACCACTAAACGTAACCTTTGCCAGCTCTCAGTAAAATTGGCTTCTTCATGCCATTCCCGCAGCAATGATAAAAAATCTTCGGCCACTTCTGGATAGGCAAAGATCGCATCAATATCGTCGATCGCCAGCAGCAACCCATTACAGTTTGCTGCCAAGCTTTCTAAAATCCCCTCTTGTAAAAAGCCCGTGCAGCTTACTTTGCTGCCGATCGCCTCATCCCAATAATCATCCAGCGCCAACTCCAAACCAAGCTGCTTGGTAATGTTGGCACAGAGCCAGCGCAGCAACATATCAATATCTTGAAAAATCTTTCGATCGGCGCGGCGTAAATTGATCCGCACTGTCTGATACTGGTGAGTTTGCATTTTATCTAGCAGCCAGTTCACCAAAGAAGTCTTACCGGTCATTTGGGAAGACTTGATTCGCACCAGGGCACCAGGGTTGAGCAATTCTCTCTCACAGTCGCTTTCGATCGCTGGACGCAGCACATACAGAGGTGAGTCAGCGGCTACTGCTCCAGTCGGGAATTTGCCAAGGGTGGCCAAGGGCGTTTTTTGACGCTGCAAAGCCTGCTTGAAATTTTGCTTACCGACTTTTTCTTGCAAGGCCACCGATAGCTTTTGCCAGAGCGCACTACCTACATCTTTATGAATGTAATCAGCCGAAAGATTCATTTCTATGGCGATCGATTCATAAGTGCGTCCCTGCCAAGACCCATGCAGCACCGCCACCTCTCGATCGGTGAGGTGTTTGCCGCTACTCTGCCACACCACTCGATCGGCGATAGCTTTAACCTGTTCCCAACTCAATTCCGTATCCATTGGTGGCATGTGCCTAGTGTTTTTTTAAGCTTACCCGACTTTTCCAGACATCCCACCAATTCGTAAATAGATCCATAACTCAATTTCCCGATTTAATCCCCTCGCCAGCTTTCGGGGTGTTGCCTATGCTGGAAGTATCGTTTAACTCCTCAAGCTCATGACAGTTCAACATCCTGGAACTTTAATTCACTTACTAAAAAATCGCCAGCACTTTCTGGAAGAAATCCATCACAGCGAACGGCTCAACAGCAAAATTATTTCTTTACTACTCATTAGCTTTGGTGGCTTCTTTGTCTACGGCGGTATTATCGGTGCAAGCAATGCCCAAATGCCTTTGCAAATTATTTCTTCGGCAATTAAGCTACCGGCTCTATATTTGATGACACTGTTGATTTGTGTTCCTACCCTATATATCTTTAATGCTTTTTTTGGTTCCCAGCGGACTATGAAGCAGCACTGGGCTTATTTATTAACAGCAATTACCGTAATTGCAGTCTTGCTCTGTGGCTTTGCGCCAGTGAGCCTGTTCTTTTTGCTGGCAGTTAACAACAAAATGTTTTTTCTGCTGTTGAATGTAGCAATTTTTAGTTTAACAGGCTTGCTCGGAGTGTCTTTTCTTTATCAAATGATGAAGCCGATCAACAGTGAAGATGAATCACCCAATGTCCATCTACGCACTAATATCCTACGCTTTTGGTTGGCTCTCTATGGCTTTGTGGGCACTCAGCTTGGTTGGACAATGCGGCCTTTCTTCGCTACAGGCAAAGAGTTCTCTTGGCTACGGCCTCGGGAAGAAGCGGGCAGTTTTATATTTAGTGTCTGGGAGTCTTTACGCCATGTCATTCATTAATTCTTTCCAATCGTTAGTTTTGATGCAGCATCATTATCCGGCTAAAATCATGACCACATCAAATATTTTACAGTTATTAATTCCGCTGCGCGAAATAGAGCATTTGACAGAGCTAGAGGTGGGAGAGGTATTTGTAGCAAGTACTTATCGTACCTCAGCTTTAAAGCGACCAATGCCGCTCTTAAACTTCTGCGCTAAGCAGCTACTGGCGGTGGGTTTGGTCTGGATGGTGGGGATGATTCCGGTAGGTCGCTGGGTTGAAGGCAACTATGGATTGATCGATGACCATCAACAGCAGTTTATTACTATTAATAGTTCGATCGATCTCACGATCATTGCTGGCTGGAATTTATACATGTGGCGGCGGCGAAAACGAATTAAAACTTTATTGCGCTTGCTAGATGAAGTCGATCGGTTTAATCGGATTATTCAATCAGTGAATGTGGTGAAGGAGTTATCGGTAGCTAGAGGTGATGTGGGTAGCCCCGATGGTGAAGTGTTGAGGGTTTTACAACTTACTCGCCAAAGCTTATTGGCGGGTTTGCAGGTCGATCGGTTACTACGAGCATACCAAGATAGTCACCCCATTCAGCGTAGTTTGGTGCAAGAAATTGAAACCAATTTGGCAGATCTGCAAGAGCTACGAACTCATCGGGAGTTAGATGATTATGGCCAGTTACTCCATCAGGCTTGCCAGATAGGTACTAGTGTTTATCAGGTGTTACAAGAGCTGAGCAAGTTTTGATCAAAGTAAAATTACACTGAACTGTTATTGCAAGAGTTTTTGAGATATTGCCAGCAAGCTTTGGCAATTTGCCATTCCTCTTGAGTATGAATTCTCAATATTCTTACCGCAGATGTCGGCGTAGCTAGATCAAGATCGCCATTGACATCTGAGGTGTTCACAACTGGATCGATTTCCATGCCTAAGAAAGCTAGCTTTGCTACTACTGCCATCCGAATCCCAGCATGATTTTCTCCCACTCCTGCCGTAAAAATCAGAGCATCTACACCTCCCAGTTCTGGCAATAAAGCCGCAATTTTAGCGGCTAGCAAATGAACATAGAGATCCAGAGCTAGTTTTGCCCGCGTATTACCTAATTCAACCGCCCGATCGATTTCCCTAAAATCATTAGATACTCCCGATACCCCCAATAAACCCGACTCAAAATTCAAGGCACGATCGAGTTCTTCTACCGTATATTTTTTCTCTCGGAGTAAATGAAGCATAATACCAGGGTCGATCGAACCACAGCGAG
>JAYUSV010000200.1:0-2249 GCA_043755495.1 Synechococcales cyanobacterium | reverse complement strand
CAGGTTTTAGGCGGAGATGCCGCTGCCCCGGCTAGCTGGCAAACAATTATTTGGCAGTTTCGCTTTCCTAAAGCAATCACGGCGGTATTTTCCGGGGCGGCTTTGGCGGTCAGTGGTTTACAAATGCAAACTCTATTTCAAAATGCTTTGGCTGGTCCCTATGTATTGGGTTTAAGTTCTGGGGCTAGCTTTGGTGTGGCCTTACTAGTGCTGGGCACGGGGCAAGCTGCGCTGATCAAAACAGGGGCTTGGAGCAGCGTGATTGCTGCTAGCTTGGGGGCAATGGCTGTAATGGGTTTATTGGCAGTAATTGCACCATACGTAAAAAGCTCGATTTCGCTGTTGGTAATTGGCTTATTGCTGGGCTATGTGACCGGAGCAGGCGTAAATATTTTGCTGTTTTTCTCTGCGCCTGAGCAAATTCAAACTTATTTAAACTGGACTTTTGGCAGTTTTACTACGGTCAGCAATAATCAGCTACCTTGGCTAGTCGGCATTGTCACTAGCGGTTTATTGTTGGCAATGGCTTTATCTAAGCCCCTTAATTTGCTGTTACTCGGTGAAGATCGAGCTAGGTCATTGGGCTTGAGTATGACTAGCATTCGGCTGCTGGTTACTTTAAATGTATCGCTGTTAGCTGGAGTAGTGACGGCCTTTTGCGGCCCGATCGCTTTTTTAGGAGTAGCAGTGCCCCATTTAGCCCGCAGCTTGCTCAAAACCAGTAATTTGCGCCAGCTTATTCCTACTACGGCTATTTTAGGCTCCATGCTAGCTCTGGTTGCCGATGTGCTGACGCAGCTACCCGGAACCAGCGTGTCGATGCCCTTAAATTCGGTAACGGCGCTATTGGGGGCACCGATCGTTATTTGGGTGATTTTACGCCGCCCGCTACTCTGAATGAATGATTATTTCAACGGAAGACAAGAATCTTTTGGGTTACATAATATTCATTGATTTTTCCAAACTAAATGCAACTCCTGCCGTCAAGCCATAAATTAAGCCAGTCTGCAACCTGAAAATTATTAGAGGAATAAAATCACCTTGACTTGCCTCAGTTTCTTGGTAACTTAGCATTCTGTCTTTTTGAATAAAATTTCGTATTTTGGGATATTTTATGACTAACAAATCTAGCGTGATACTCGAAGCGAAAAAAGCA
The DNA here is from genome assembly GCA_043755495.1 of Synechococcales cyanobacterium. Taxonomy (GTDB): domain Bacteria; phylum Cyanobacteriota; class Cyanobacteriia; order Cyanobacteriales; family Chamaesiphonaceae; genus JAAFHZ01. Next base: position 1,093 of record JAYUSV010000200.1, on the reverse strand, counting down.
CAGAAAATTACGCTAAAAGCACAGAAAAAATACAGTAAAAATTCATTATTCAGGATGTTCATTTAGATTCCTCAGCTTTATATTTAGAATGTTGATCTGTTGATTTCCTGGAAAGTCAAAAAATGGAATTAGAAAGCTGATTCCAGCATTGATAAAAAGTTGCTGGAATCGGCATTAGCTTTTAAATTTGACCCTTTTCAAACATGCCTAGGGTCTCGAAGCGTTATAGAGAAAATCATAATCTTGCTGACGAGACAAAGTATCATCTCCTTGCATTCTACCTATGATATTAGAGACTGTCCCGCCTATGAGGCCAATTCCTATTCCCGTTGCCAAAGCCGCTCCAGCACCTCCGATCGTACCAATTGGATTGAGGGCACCACCAACAGCTCCGGCTACAGCTCCACTCACAGCCCCGCGTAGACCTCCTGTGGCATAGCCACTTATTGCTCCGGCTGTGGCACCGACACCTGCACCAATAGCAGATGGATTACCTCCTCGGATTTGGTTAAGCTCTTCCCTAGTTACATCTTGATTAATTAGTTTTGGCAGTTCACTGATTTGTATCATTTTACACCTTGATAGAATTTGTATAGACACTTTACTAAGAATATATTTAGAATATAAGTATGTCAAGCTAATTAATTACTTGATTAATCCAAAAAAAATTGAAAAGAAGATAGAAATGTGAGACAATTTTACGTAGGGTTGAAATTCAGATTTGGATCGATGAGATATTGTATATTATTAATGATTCGTTACATCATTATTCTCTAGCCTAGTCACCGAAATCATTCGAGAAGCCATGTTTTTACATTACCTTTTTTCAACAGAGTGCAGCGCGCACATTTGGGCACCAATTGGAGTATCAATAATTACCGCTTCGATGCCAAATGTACTGCGTAAGCTGCTGGGGGTTACAGCGATTAGAGGTTCGCCGATCGCCATAATTTTCCCGGCTTTCATCAAGGCAATTTGGTGACTGTAGCGTAGAGCTAGATTAATTTCATGCAAGACAGTGACAATTGTGAGATTTTGCCGCCGGTTTAGCCGATCGAGTAAATCTAGCAGCTCTAGCTGATAATGAATATCT
>JAYUSV010000199.1:0-2252 GCA_043755495.1 Synechococcales cyanobacterium | reverse complement strand
TCGTTTTCTGTATCTATCACTATTTGACAATCTATTTCTTGATCTACACCATTTTGATCTGCTGATGCCTGTGCAGCTAATAACTGCCGAACAGCTTGACGATACTGCATTATTTTTTCCATAAAGTAATGACCTCTTGAACAGGATTACAAACAACAAGTTTAACTTGATATAACTTAACAGCCTCTTGAATAAAGATCTCTTGAAAAAAAGAATTAAAAGTGTCTTCTGGTACTGCTAAATATAGTATTCGATCGGGTTCACTCATTTATAGAGCTAGCCGATAGTTCAAAAACTGACCCAGAGCTGCGTGGAAATCTGTGATGGCAGAAGGATTCAGAAAACTTTTGATTTCGACAGCGATCTTTTGACCGGCTTTCTCCGCAGCAAATACCTTGTCTGCGGCCAAATCAATTTCCAGCTTTACTCGATCAATCTTAATGGTCAATGGATCGGCTGTAATCACCCACTGCTCTTTAATTAAAGCTTCTTTAACTGCATAGTGAAAAAGGTCTTTGGCCATACTGTGATTTTATTTCTTCAAAAATATTATATGCCTGTCATTAGTGATATCACAATCTTTAGATGTTCACCCCTAAATCCTCCAGCCAATCACGTACAATTCGATAGTCTCGTGTGGAATTATTAGCTTTATAATACTGTGCAGCTTTTTTCCAGTCTTGAATGGCTTGGCTGTTATTGCCTTGACGACGGTTCGCTAAGCCACGGTATTTAAAAACATCACCAACTTGAGAACTATTTTGAATAGCTTGGTTGAAGCTATTCATCGATTCTGCAAAATTCCCTTGCTCCATTTCTATGATGCCTGATGAAACTAGCCCATCTACATCAGTTTTTGGGGAGATATCTCGCACCTTACTAAAGTCTCGAAGAGCTTCAACTTTCCGACCAGTCATATAGAAAAAGTCTCCCCTGTTATAGTAACCATTAGCCAAATCGGGATTGAGATTTACAGAGTAATCAAGATCTTTAAGTGCACCAGGTAAATCATTTAGCTTTTGATAATTCAGAAAACCACTAAGGACATAGGCTTCTGCAAGGTCTGGCTTGATTACAATTGATTGTTTTAGATCGGCTAAAGCTCCTTGCGCATCATTCAGATTTTGATACTTTAGAATGCTTCGACTTACATAGGCTAATGCATAGTCTGGTTTGAGTGCGATCGATTGGTTATAGTCAGCTAATGCTCCTTTCACATCATTCAGCTTGTTTACCTTCAAATTGCCACGACCGTTATAGGCTTCTGCAAAATCTGGTTTGAGTGCGATCGATTGGTTATAGTCAGCCAATGCTCCTCTCACATCATTCAGCTTGTCTATCTTCAAATTGCCACGATTGTTATAGGCTAATGCATAGTCTGGTTTGAGTACGATTGATCGATTGTAATCATCTAATGCTCCTCGATAATCTCTCTTTTCATACTTCTGATAAGCCGAGACAAAATAGTCCTCCGCAGTCAAACTAGAACTTTGAATAGTCCGAGCTACCGTTGTCCCCGTGCCCACACCCAACCCACTTGCAATATCTGCAAACCGGGCAATCGGGATTCCCGCATTAAACCCCGTTTTAGCATCCGTATCCTGGTCTCGATCGCCCTTCCCATGAATGGCCACCACCTTACCCGCCTCATCCAAAATCGGCCCACCACTCATTCCCGGCAAAGTTGGATTGTCATACAACAACGCATAACCATCCTTAAATACCCGCTTACTATTGGCCACCACCTGACCCCGCCGAAACACAAACACCGGCTCAGTAATTACCCGCGTCGGAGCCGGAAACCCCGCCGCATAAATATCCATTCCTCCTACCAGCTTATTAGAATCACCCAACTCCGCCAACCGATAACTAGCAGCACTACGAAACCTCACGATCGCCAAATCCACATCGCCCTGATATTTTTTGATTTCGATCACTTTGTGGACTTGATCATCAACAGTCGTGATCGTCAATCGCCCTGTCGTTTCTTCCTTCACCACATGAGCCGCCGTCAACACCGTGTAAATATCCCCATCTCTTTGCAGCAATATCCCCGATCCATTCCCTTTGCCAAAAGCAACTCTGACCGTAATCGCCTGAGCAATTTGGTTGATTTCTGGCGCTGACTTAGCGATCGCCACATTTTGCACCAAGGCCACTGCCGTCAACACACCAAAAGCAGTGGGCAACCATCTTCCTAAGTCAGTCATTGTCTTCAGTTCCTATTGGTATTTACTAGCCATTATACATCG
>JAYUSV010000198.1:0-2257 GCA_043755495.1 Synechococcales cyanobacterium | reverse complement strand
CATCGAGGTGGATAAAACCGCTGGCAGCATAATTCCCAGCACTTCGCGCACTTCCTTTTGTCGCCAATTTAGCCGCCAGCGCAGCTTACCCAAGCCCGATCGCCATTGAATAATTACCTGCACCAGCCATTGTAAGACCCCACCGGCCAGGGTGCTCCAGGCCAACACCTGACCACCAAAACGCGCATTTTCGACAGTGCCGGTAGTGCCGTTTAAATGAAACATTAGCCAGCCGACCCCGGCAATGACCGTCATGCTAGAGAGTAGCGGACTAATGGAGGGCAACCAATACATATCCCCAGCATTGAGAGTGCCAAAGCCGATGCCAATCAAACCTGACAGCAGAGACATAAAAGCCATAATCTGCAACTGTTCGGTGCCAACATTCCGAATGAGGGCAGCCATTTGCGGATCGAGGTTTCTTTCGATTAAGCCTTGTTTAATTTTGTCGGCATACAAATCCATAAACTGACCAGCAAAAACGATCAGCAAAATCGAGAACAAAATCAAGATCAGACCGACGATCGTGGTGACAGATTCAATAATAGGGGCGATTTTTTTGCGGTCTTGCTGGCGAGATAAGACGCTGGTGACAGCGCTATGAAATGGCCCATTGATGCCACCCAGCAAAATAAAGAAAAAACTAGGAATAATGTAGGAGTAAGAATAGGCTGTAGCCACTGTTCCTAAGCCAAAAGCCGCCGACATAATTTGTTGACGAAACAGACCAGCCAGCTTGCTTAATAGAGTGGCAATGGCTACCACCCGCGCAATGCTCACCAAAGATTTTTTAGCTGGTGGCTGCTGGCCGGGTTTACTATCGGAAATACTATCTGACACAGGTTTGAGGGAGGGCAGTTGCGGAATTTGAGGCATGTTCGATCGTATCATACCCCTCTGCTCCCAAGAATCAGCATTTAGAACCACAAGAAAATCTCAGATCCGGTTCACCCCAGATGGGGAGACAGAATCAGGAATTATTTAATTGTCGTTGGGCAAGATCCTTACCCGAATGGTGTTTTCGCCAACTTCATCTAGAGGGATTTCGATGATTTCGCCGGAAAGGCGTTCTAGACAGTTCAGCAAAGATCTCAGGTGCGGGGTACTAGCTCCAGTATCTACGTATAAACGATCTGCCAAGGTGCCAATCCGTTTCCAGGTCATATAGAACTTGGTCAGGTTTTGCTCTAAGTTCGCAGCCTGCTTCAGTAAATCGGAAGCCACTGGTAAGCATCCTACCCGCAGCGCTTCTTCTAGAGCGATCGATAGATCCACGGTAGATTGATTAATAGTCTGCACCTGTGCTCCGGCATCCAGATAACGAGTAAGGTTGCGGGCACTGGCGGTCAGCTCCTTCACATTGTCTACGTCTGGGTTATCAATGATTTCTTTTTGCATGGACTGCTGATGCAGCTCTGGCAGGCGCTCCATTTCTTTGACTAAAGGAGCTAAATAACGCGGTGGCATCGAACCATCGGCGGCCTTAGCCTTCAGTTCTTCGGGCAGCAAGTCCGAACTCATCGCTGTCCATTCTTCGGAAAGCTGCTTAACTTCTCGACGGGTAATTTTGTCACCTCTGGTTGCCGCTTCGGTAATTAGCTGCTGCACTTCTGGGGAAGACTTGGCGGTTTCTACAAATGCCCGTTTCGTAAAGTTGTTCAAAGCCTTAGAAGACAGGTCGCCCTGCTCCATCAAAGCATCGGCGCTGTTGGCTAGCTCGATCCAAGCATAGGCTTGACTCTTGCTCAGCTCCCGCTCTTTTAGCCAGTTCAAAAAACCCTGACCACGACTATCGCCGCCGCGCTTTTCTCGATCGCGCACCACTCGCAAAATCCGTCCCCGCCAAATTTCGGTCTGGAGGTCAAAGCGATCACAAACCGCCCAGGCATCGTCTACCTGACGCTGAAAGTCAAAGTCTTCAACGCTTTCGTCTTCGGGATCTGGAAGATCGAAGTTAATATCATTGGCAATTTCCAGGGCGGCAGCAATGTCTGGCTGGGGAATGGCGATGGGTGTTAGGGGGTGCTCGATCGAACTTACCATGATGCACTTGGGAAAATTATGCGAGTCCCAATTATAGGGAATCCCCAGCCGATCGTCAAAAAAGTACTAGAAGTGAATTTGAGAATCTGTAGATCTCGATCGATCTTCCTACCAATTTGGGAACGATAGCGGGGAAGTTATCTCTGAAACCCCGTGTTGTCATTAGCCAAACTCCAGAAATACGTCATCTTAGCTGGCTGTGCCCTAGCCCTGA
>JAYUSV010000197.1:0-2258 GCA_043755495.1 Synechococcales cyanobacterium | reverse complement strand
TGATATCGCCTACAGTGGCGGTGCTGGCATCAGCAGATACTACAGCTCTAGAAAAAGCGTCAAGCATTTCGCTCTCCTTAAAATAATGTTTATCTTTTAATTGTTTTTGCCTGGGTCGTGAAACCCGACTTCAATAAGGTAAAAGACAACCCTCCCCCAAGTCTCACTTATGGGAAACAAAGCAACAATCCTTAACACAACTGTAACTTTGCATACAGCGGCACTCTCATTCTTCTATGCAAAATCTCCTAGATGTCCTGCACATTGACTGGTTTGGGGCTGGATGAATTTGATGGACTGGGCTGAGACTGCTGGTGTAAAGTTGAAAGATTCTGACCAGTTGTTAACGCCATGACTCCAGCAGCATCTTTCTCTTCGGCGATCGCCGAGATCTCCGGCATTGGCCTGCATTCTGGCCATCAAACCACAGTTAAGATCTATGCAGCACCGGTGGGGACGGGGCGAGTTTTTGTCCGCACCGACCTGACTGAGGCGCCAATGATTCCAGCAGTAGTTGAATCAGTCCATACCACCACTTTATCTACTGAATTGCGATCGGGCAGCGCCAGTATCCGCACCGTAGAACATTTATTGGCTAGCTTGACTGCTCTGGGCGTGCAAGATGCCCGGATTGAAATTGATGGCTTAGAAGTGCCGTTGTTAGATGGTTCGGCCAAGCTGTGGGTGGAAGCTATTCAGAATGCAGAACTAGCTGGTGAAATGGCGATCGGCAAACCGGTCACAGAAGCAATTTGGATTCATCAGGGCGATCAGTTTGTAGCAGCAGTGCCCTCCCCAGAGCTACGGTTTACCTATGGGATAGATTTTGATCTAAAACCGATCGGCAACCAGTGGTTTAGCTGGCAGCCCAGCAAAGAGAGCTTCGTCGATGCCGTAGCTCCAGCCCGAACCTTTGGCTTGGCACATCAGATTGAGCAGCTCCAGCAGGCCGGTTTAATTAAAGGGGGCAGCTTAGAAAATGCCTTAGTCTGCGACCAAGATCGCTGGATCAATCCGCCGCTGCGCTTTGCTGATGAGCCAGTGCGCCATAAAATGCTGGATTTAATTGGTGACTTGAGCTTGTTGGGCACGCTGCCTCGGGCGCATTTTATCGCCTACAAAGCCAGTCATGATCTGCATACCAAACTGGCGCAGCAGCTTCGATCGGCTGGGTTTTAAGTAGATTATAAGATCCACTCCGAAGCCCGATCGCCTAAATCCAGCGAGAGACAAACAGCCTTGCCCAATCGAGGCTTTTCTTTGGTCGTCTCAATAAAATCAATTACCTGCTGCGCTCCACCCATGGCATTGAGGTAGTTGGCGATCGAATCCAAATGCTCATTATATTCTGCCTCTGACAGCGGAAATGACACCTGCTCTAGATAGCGCCACATTACCTGCAAGTAAATTTTATTGGGCTGTTTGCGCAACTGCACATCGTAGGAGTAGTTCCACTTGGCGATGATTAGCTGACGTAGATCGGCTCCGGTTAGCACTAACGGTTCTCCTCTAAGGTACTCAGGACAAAAAGTGATTCTTTGGGCTGCTCTCTGGGCTGCAAAAAATGGCATAATAACTCAGTATGTTAGCTATCAGCCCTATACATCAATCATACATTCAACAAAATTTAAGTCATGGCTCAACTTTCTGCTGGCTCCAGTGACGTACCAGATCTTGGTCGTCGCCAATTTATGAACCTTTTAACATTTGGTACGATCACCGGGACAGTACTCGGTGGCGCATTTCCCTTCATTAGCTACTTTGTGCCGCCTGCTAGCGGTACAGCAGGTGGCGGCGCTACCGCCAGAGATGCTAGCGGCAACGATGTCTTGGTTAGCCAATTCATTGCTGGTAAGCAGAAAGGCGATCGAGCTTTGACCCAAGGCTTAAAAGGCGACCCTACCTACATTGTGGTCGGTGATGGCACCGTGTTGGATTACGGTATCAATGCTATTTGTACTCACCTGGGCTGCGTAGTGCCTTGGAACGGTGCCGAAAACAAATTTATGTGTCCTTGCCACGGTTCGCAGTACGATACCGCCGGTAAAATGGTGCGTGGTCCTGCTCCTAAATCTCTGCCTTTGGCACATGCCGCAGTTGTCGAAGACAAAGTTTCGCTCACTCCTTGGACTGAGACAGATTTCCGTGATGGTTCACCAGCTTGGTGGGCGTAACCTCAACTTATTTCGTAGACCTTAATTTACTCTTTAAACAATGAAGTTATCTATTATTTACCAGTCGATCGCTAGATCTGTCTT
>JAYUSV010000196.1:0-2258 GCA_043755495.1 Synechococcales cyanobacterium | reverse complement strand
TCACGGTAATCTGCTTAGATGACTACCATAGTCTCGATCGATACCAACGTAAAGACCAAAAAGTCACCGCACTAGATCCTCGTGCGAACAACTTCGATCTGATGTACGAGCAAATTAAAGCTCTCAAATCTGGCGAAACAATCAACAAACCAATCTTCAATCATGAGACTGGTTTAATCGATCCTCCTGAGAGAATCGTTCCCAACCACGTAGTAGTAATTGAAGGATTACATCCGCTCTACGATGAGAGAGTACGCGGATTGATCGACTTCAGCGTATATCTAGACATCACCGACGATGTGAAGATCGCTTGGAAAATCCAACGTGACATGGCAGAACGCGGTCACAGCTACGATGATGTCCTGGCGGCGATCAATTCCCGTCGTCCTGACTTTGAAGCCTACATCGAGCCTCAACGCGGTCATGCTGACATCGTCATCCAAGTTCTACCAACCAAACTGCTGGATGACAAAGAAAGCAAGCTCCTGCGCGTACGCCTGATGCAACGCGAAGGTATCCCTGACTTTGAGCCTGTCTATCTCTTTGACGAAGGTTCTACCATCGATTGGAGACCTTGCGGACGGAAACTTACTTGTAATTTCCCAGGCATCAAAATGTTTTACGGCCCAGATAGCTACTACGGACATCCTGTCTCGGTACTCGAACTCGATGGTCAATTGGAGCAACTAGAAGAAGTAAGCTACATTGAGAGCCATCTTAGCAATATTTCCACCAAGCATAAAGGCGAAATGACTAGCCTCTTGCTCCAACACAAAGAATATCCTGGTTCCAACAACGGTACTGGCTTGTTCCAAGTATTGGTTGGTCTAAAAATGCGGGAAGCTTATGAAAGATTGACTGGTACTACTGCTGAAACCGTAGGTGCGGCCAGTATCTAGTTTTGGTTTAAACAATTAAGTAGACTGTCGAGTGAACCGTGCAGATATAATATTTGCACGGCTTTTTCGGTTCTATTTTAAGAGAGATTGAAATATGGTGCAGCTATCGATCATCCTGTTTTTTGGCCTGTTTGCAGTAGTGGAAGTTTATCAGTCTGTCAAAAATGTACAGTTGCCAATGCCGGTGTATTTGGTGTTGGGTATTATGCTGGCAATCGCCTCTAATGCGGCCAAAAACTTGCCCTCAAGTGCGGTGAATATTACCGAATCTGAACTGGTCTCCCCCGTTTTAACGACCCTGCAGGCGCACAATCCAGAACAAGTAATATCCGGCATTGAGTAAAACAGTAATACCCAGACCAAGCCATACGCCGGGGATTGTGCTGCTACGATTGCTGTACCAAAGAAAAATTAACAGCGGTATGCCGTAAATAAATTGGGTAAAGCCGATCGCCGATAACAGCAGATAAAAAATCGATGAAACAGAGTGACTAAGTAAACAAATTACCCCGAAGGACAAGTTGATCAAGAGAATTCCCACTAGGCCAGCGAGTACTCTCAATGCCTTATTTGTTTTACCCATAAAGTTCAACAGCCGAAATTAGGATCAAATATAGATATCTGTAAAATATCCCCTTGTCAGTAGTAATGACAAGGGGATATAAATTTATTCAGACTAAAGTCTGAGTAAATTAAAGGTGGCCAATTATTTCTGATTGGTCGTAACGCACCTTGGGCATAACGGCATATTTATCATCGGCGGCACGATATCCGGCGGGACAAACTAGCACTGAAGCGTATCCCTGAGCAGCCAAACCCAGGATTTCATCATATTTTGCTGGGTTGAAGCCTTCCATGGGGCAAGTATCAATGCCCAACATTGCGGCACTGGTCATAAATTGACCGATCGCAATATAGACTTGGCGAATTGCCCACTCATCAATGGTGAAGCCTTTATTGGGGTTAGCCATAAAGCCTTTAATCATTTTATTAAGTCCGGCCAAGCCATCGATCGGCACACTGCGTTTGTCAGACATATCTTGAATATATCGATCGACCTCGGCATCACCCATTTCTTTTTTGATCGCCAGTACTACTAAGTGTGAAGCTTCTACTACCTGAGCTTGATTCCAAGAATTTGCTAATAGCTCTTGGCGTAAATCAGGACTGTCTACCACAAAAAATTTCCAGGGCTGAAGACCAAAAGAAGAAGGAGTCAGCAGCAAGCTCTGTTCTAGGACATCCCAAGCGTCAGCGGGGATTTTTCTGCTGGAGTCAAATTTTTTGACGGCATAACGCCACTGCAACTGGGCAAGCACTTGAGCGGGAGATACTGCAACACTATTCATAATAGACTCC
>JAYUSV010000195.1:0-2262 GCA_043755495.1 Synechococcales cyanobacterium | reverse complement strand
TTGTTTAGCTTCAGTTAACAACACCTGTGTTTTTGTGACAACGAAAGCAGACTGAGGTTGGGAGTAATAGACAATAGATGTTGCTTTGATACCAAATTTTAACTTGTAGGCAAATTGAATGAAAATTTTGTCGTTGGAAACGATTACTAGTTCACCAGCATCTTTTAGCATCCAACCAAGATTTATCAGCTCATGGTCAGCATTATTCTTCCCAGTGGGAACATGGAATAAATGGTAGCCCCGATCGACCAGTTCTTGATCAATACCTTTGAGCAACTGCCAATTACCAACAGCAATCTTGATCACAGTTGTTGGCAAAAACATATTGATAATCGCTGTTTCTAGAGCAGTCGATATTTTGATGTTCTCAATATCTACAAGTAGAGCAATGCCTGGGGATGATTGATTCATATCGATATCATGAGTCTGTGAAGCAGTGGTTCACATCTAGTCAGATATTCGGGGTTAGTTCGATCGATCCGGACACTTAAAAAATCAAACAGGATCAAAGGATTTTAAACTGAGTAGATTTTTCGTCCGTCTTCCAACTCAAAACCCTGTGCCTCCTGATGTTGACAACTAAGCACTAGTCAAAAACTCCATCACATCCCCTTCCTGCACCAAATACTCCTTACCTTCACTACGTAGCAACCCTTTCTCTTTGGCAGCTTTGAGCGAACCGTTTTCGATCAAATCTTTGTAGGCGATCGTCTCTGCTCGAATAAAACAGCGCTCAAAGTCACTGTGAATTACCCCAGCAGCCTGGGGAGCCAACATCCCCACATTAATCGTCCAAGCCCGTGTCTCTTTTTCACCCACGGTAAAGTAAGTACGCAGACCCAACAGAGTATAAGCAGCTCGGATCATTGCGGCCAAACCACCTTCTTTCACACCCAAAGATTCCAAAAAATCGGCTTTGTCTTCAGGGGCTAAATCTAGCAGTTCTACTTCTACTTGAGCTGAAACAATTACCACCTGGGCATTTTCGGCAGCCACATACTTGCGCACCTGCTCCACATATTCATTTCCAGAAGCCAAGTCATCTTCGGAAACATTAGCGGCATATAGCACGGGCTTAGCTGTCAATAGCGATAAATGAGTAATGCTTGCAGCCTCCTCTCCGGTTAGAACTGCTTGCCGTGCTGGCTTACCATTGTCTAGTAAGGCTACCACTTTCTCTAAAGCATCAATTTCGATCTGGGCATCTTTGTTCATCTTCAGGCTTTTTTTGACTCGATCGAGTCTCTTGCTGGCCTGATCTAAATCGGCCAAGGCTAACTCTAAATTAATAATTTCAATATCACGGCAAGGATCGATGCTGCCAGATACATGGATGATATCGTCGTCTTCAAAGCAGCGTACTACCTGAATCACTGCATCTACTTCCCGGATGTGGGACAAAAACTTATTGCCCAAGCCTTCGCCTTGACTGGCACCTTTGACTAAACCGGCGATATCCACAAATTCAAAGCGGGTGGGGACGATTACTAAAGATTTACCAATCTTGGACAGTATTTCTAGGCGCTCATCAGGGACTGAGACGATGCCCACGTTGGGTTCGATCGTGCAGAAAGGAAAATTTGCGGCTTGGGCTTTAGCATTGGCCACCACTGCGTTAAACAGTGTAGATTTGCCCACATTCGGTAGGCCGACGATTCCAGCTCTCAACATAACAACTCGCAAACAGGTTTAGGTCTTGATTATCGATCGAACCGGTCAGGGAATCAAGCCTTGCTAGCAGATATTCGGCAAACTCCACCTAAGTAGATGCTTCCCCTGTCAGGAAAATAAACAATAAAAAGTGTCGATCGCCTAACCTTGTAGCGATCGACACTCATTGTCTTAGATGGCTTGGTTCACGGCCTATGTTCTACTGATATAAATGCCTAGGTCAGAATCCTTATCAAAAAGAGCATTACCTGCGCCTTTGGGATCAATACTGAATCCAGAATCATTTGAGTAGTTTGCTTGAGCTTCAATCAAGTCTCGTAGAAAGAGTAAAGACTCTTTATTTCCTTCAATCAAAACGAATCCATCTTTTAAATTCATCTTGATTTTAATACCGCCTGTAGCAGCTTCTTGGCAAACGATATCAGGTGTTTTCATTTTAAAATATGTCCTTAATTTTTCAGTTTAAAATGTTTGTTTTGGTCTTCCATCATCCCACACAGAACGATTTCGCACACCGTTATCATAATTTTTTTTGTTTTTATAGACTTCCCAGTGATTTTTGTGCAATTTGTCGTGCTCCCATATTTCTAA
>JAYUSV010000194.1:0-2263 GCA_043755495.1 Synechococcales cyanobacterium | reverse complement strand
CCGCAAATCCACCAAAAACCGCCGCAGCGCCAGCAACTCCGCCGCCGACAACAAAGCCGGATTTCCCGCCGGAAAACCATTCACCGACTCAAAATTATCCCAAATCAACAAACAGCCATGCGCCTTTAAATACCGCACCACCTCGCGGTACTGCTGCTCGATCGACCAAGGCAAAAACCGATCGCCAAAAATCGATCAACCCACCAAACCAACCACCTGCACCACCGTCGCCCCCTGGGCAAAACCAGTAAAAAACACCCGCTCACAGCCCTGAGCCTGCAACCACCAGCGCCCCAACTCACAGGCCAACGCAGTCTTCCCCATCCCCCCGATCGCCTGCACCAACACCACCCCACTCCGGCGCAAACCCCGCTCCAAACGTAGCAAATCATAATCCCGCCCCACAAACCGCCCCGTCAAATCCTCCGGATAACCCACCAACCCATCTTCCCAAGACTCCGCCTCCAAACCCAAATCAGCACCGGGCACAAAAGGCGTATAAGGCACCTGCTGATACAACACCGGCACCAACCAATCTTGCAACGCCAAATCACCCTTCACCGTCGGGCGCAAACAATTCGCCATCAAATCTCGTCGCCCAGCAGCCACCGCCCCCGCCACACTCTGACCCGCCACCAACTCCCGATACACCGCCCCAATAAAATGCTTCGCCGCCTCGGCATACACCGAATAAGCCATCGCCACCACCCCCTTAGCACCCAATGCCCCGCCACCGACGAAAACGCTGCTTCCCCGGCCTCTCCCGACTTACAAGCATTCAACAAAAACAGCGGCACCCGACAATTTTGCAAACTCTGAGCAATCTGCACCGCCGTCACCACTTGGGGCTGATCATTTGCCCCTTCAAACACCAGTACCCCCTGCCCCCGCTCACCAAAACTCGTCCGCAAACCCTCAGCATTCGGGTCAAAGCTACCATGACCATCAAAATGCACTATGTGATAAAAGCTCTTATGGCTATTCAACTCCCGCTGAAACTCCTCAAAACTCGGTGGCCGTAGCACCTTCAAATTCACCTGGGGCAAACCATCGATCGCTGCCAACACCGATCGAGCCACCGTCTTTAAGGCAACATCGCGCTCCCCATAAGGTCGTGCAATCACCAACAGCACATTTAACCGATCACCGGGCAAATCTAGCCATTCATCCTTCACTCCCTGACCACTCAAACTACGATACATGCCGCCCAAACTGGGAGCCAAATAGTTCTCATCGGCGGTATACAGCAACTCCCAAGGCAAGTTCAAAATACTGGGGTCATCACAAACGATCGATAAATTACAGTTATCTAACCCCGATGCCACCGCTGCCTGAAAAAACTGCCGCGACTTGGTATCAGTATCAAAAACCACTGTAAACAGCGCCTGTCCCCATTCCTGCATCTGGCCTTCAATTTTTTTGGCCTTCTCTGGCTCCAAACCATAAGGGAAACTCAGGTAATCTTCCAAATACCAGCGCAAATCTGTTAATGCTGCTTCATCAAAAGGATGAGCAAAGGGGATGGGAGTACTCGATCGATCTTCTCTATTACCTTGCCGCCAAGCAACACTAACATTGCCAGCTTTCACCTCGATTCGCAAACGATGCTCGGTCATAAAATCACAGATTCATACTCAACCAGATAATTATACCTTAACAAAAATCACTGGAGTTCGTGTTTAATGACTAGCTTGATCGTCTCCGGCTAGATGACGCTATTATGAAGTAGCAAATTTGAGTGTGGAGGTAAATCGGCTTGTCTGCAAAAGATCTTTACCATGAGATAGTTAGGGCAGCATTAGAGAAAGATGATTGGAAAATTACTGCTGACCCTCTTATTTTGACATTTACTCCAAAACGTCAACTCCGAATTGATTTAGGAGCTGAAAAACTAATTGGAGCTGAACGAAATAATCAATATATCGCAGTTGAAATAAAAACATTTCTTGCCCCTTCCAATCTCTCAGAATTTCATGCAGCACTGGGGCAGTTCCTAAACTATCGGCTGGCCTTGAAAATCAGGCAACCAGAGCGAAAGCTTTTTTTAGCTATCCCGCAAGAAATTTATCAGGATTTTTTTCTTGAAGAATTTACGCAGTTAAGTATTGCTGAATATCAACTCAAACTTATCGTTTTTCACGTTGAAAATCAGGAGATAGTACAGTGGATAAACTAACACAGTATCGACAGCATATTCAGGGCATTCTTAAACAACACTCTCAGCTCGATCCCCAAATAGTGGGGATGGAAACATACACAGTGT
>JAYUSV010000193.1:0-2269 GCA_043755495.1 Synechococcales cyanobacterium | reverse complement strand
CTCCGCGAAAGCATTTACCATGGTCATCCCTATGCCCGTCCTTTATTAGGAATGACCAGTAATGTGATGAGCATTAACCGCCAAGAATTGGTGGATTTTCATCGGACTTACTTTCGGCCAGACCTAGTAACCATTAGTATTGCCGGTAATGTGAATTTGACCGTGGTGGAGCATCTGGTAGATGAAGTCTTTATTGATTGGTTTTTACCAGCATCTGCGGCACCAGTGATCGCGGCTCATTTAATCGAAGCCCCGGTGCAACGCCAAACTTTGGCCAAAGATACCAAACAGTCGATCGTGATGCTTGGACATCTGAGCGTGGCGGCTACTGACCCCGATTATTTTGCTCTGCGGGCGATCGATTCTTATTTGGGCAGCGGTTTATCTAGTCGGCTATTCGTAGAGCTGCGCGAAAAGCGTGGTTTAGCCTATGAGGTAGCCAGCGTGTTTTCCACCAAGGTCGATCGATCGATTTTTGCGGTGTACATGGGCACTGCCAACGAAAAAGTGGCAATGGCGATCAATGGCCTACAAGGAGAACTGACCCGACTCTGTGTAGCCCAGTTAAGTGAGGAGGAACTGGCTGACACTAAAACTAAACTTCTGGGTAAATATGCTCTCAGTAAACAAACTAATGGCCAGCTAGCTTATGTCTATGGTTGGTATGAGTCTTTGGGGTTGGGTTGGGATTTTGACCAGACTTTGAGTAAATCGATCGAGGCTTTAACCACCCATCAAATTGAAGAGGTGGCTATTAAGTATTTTGATCGGCCTTATCATCTTTCGGTAGTTGGGAGCCAAGGTGTGGGCTAATGAGCTGTAATCTGACGAAAATTCATTCTGATAGATATCCTAGTAACCAGTTAGCCGCCGTAGCTCGACGGGTTTCGGCGGGGCCGAATTCGCCGATTTTATAGCCTTTGAAGTCGAGTTTTTCTTTAAGCAATTGTTTCTTGTCAGCAGGAATCGATCGAGTTAGTTTCACGCTTGCCGGTCTGCCCGTAATAAAATCTGGAGGCTGAGGATAGTCGGCAATCCATTCTGCTGCGACCAAAGAGGTATCCCAAAGCTGCGTTACGACATCAAACCGATATCCTAGCACCTGCCACAAAAGCTGGTTGATCACCATATCGGGGATTTCTTTATTTAAGATCGCCCAGATGGTATCGGTATTTAAAGCTGGTAAAGGTGGCCAAGTCAGACTGCCGTAGTCTACTGGCCGATCGGGATCTAGGGGCATAAAAATTCTTACAAATCACCACCAAATTTTACCGTCAAAAGGTCATTGCTCCGTTCACTTGGCTTTCCCTCTGTTGGCCTGATATGATAGACCACATCTATTAAAAGTTACTTAAATTAGCCATGGTTCTGACACTCGGTTGGGTATCCCTATTTGTTCTATTCACCTTCTCCATCTCTATGGTGGTTTGGGGTCGAAACGGTTTCTAAGGCGCTTTGGCCTCGGTCGCACTCGACTGAGGCACCGAGCCACTCACTGGCGTTAATTTCTCTAGCAGAATTAACGAATCCATGACTTCCTTAACGATCGGAGCAGCCACCGTACCCCCATAAGCTTCACCTTGGGAACCACTCTGTGGCTCATCCATCGCGGCAAACACCACATAGCGGTGCTTACTGTTTACCGGCAGCACTCCAATAAAACTAGTGATTTTGGCGTTCTTCTGATAACCACCGCCGCTAGAAGCTTTTTGGGCAGTGCCAGTTTTCCCGGCAATCTCAAATCCGGCAACCTTGGCATTACCGCCAGTACCTTTTTCTACCACCGACTGCATCATTTTTAAGACGGCCTCGCTGGTTTCGGGTGAGAAAATTTGGCGCGGGGCTGGTCGCTCCTCGGCATTACGACGGATGCCGTTGCTGTCAAACAAGCCTTCCACCACATAAGGGCGCACCAGCTTACCACCGTTAGCCAAAGCTCCGGTCATAGTCACCAACTGAATCGGAGTCATCGATAGACCCTGACCAAAAGCAGTAGTGGCTGGCTCGATCGGCGATTTTAAAAACTCGCTGCGATTCTTCAGTGTTCCCTGGGCTTCAAACGGAATATCAATTCCTACTTTGTGACCCAATTCTAGCCGCTCCAGCCAGTTGTAATATAAATCGGGCTTCATACGGCTCATCATCGCCACCATGCCCACGTTGCTAGAGTACTGTAAGACCTGTGCAGCATCGATCGAGCCATGGCCTTTTTTGTCGGAGTTGCGGATTGTGTGGATGCCCACGGTCACTGCCCCACCATCGCTGAACA
>JAYUSV010000192.1:0-2272 GCA_043755495.1 Synechococcales cyanobacterium | reverse complement strand
TCACCAAAGGTTTGGTGCAGTTGGAGGGATATTTAGATCGACTGAAACAGAGCAGTGGCTGGTTAGTGGTGTTCGATCGGCGGACTAATGCTCTACCTCTAGAAGACCGAATGGAAACATCTCTAGCCCAGACAGCGAAAGGACAGCAGGTGGTTGTGATCCGGCTGTGATGTGATCGGGGAGCGATTAATGATGATGTTAATCTGTGGCAGTGGATTATAATTGTCAAACACAGCTATTCTGAAGGGAATCGCAAATCCTATGAAATTTTGCCGGAGTTACAGGTGACAGAAGCAGCCATCTTTGTCTTTTTATCGTATTCGCGCAAAGACAAAGATCTACTCGATAGTTTTATAGTCCATTTGGCTGGTTTGGTTAATACTGGGCAAATTACCCCTTGGCACGATCGAGATATTGAGGCGGGTAGCGAGTGGGAACCTGTTCTTCAGCATCAACTCAATACGGCCAAGATTATTATTTTGTTGATTAGTGCCAATTTTATTGCCTCAGAATACTGCTATGGAAATGAGTTAAAACGGGCGATCGAGCGGCATGATGCTGGTGAGGCTCATGTCATTCCGGTAATCTTGAAACCCTGTCTTTGGAACCGGCCAAAAATTCCTTTCAGCAAGCTCAATGTTCTTCCCAATGATGCTCTGGCTGTCACTAAATGGCCAGATCCAGATGAAGCCTTTACTGTGGTTGTTGAACATATTGCTAAGATCTGGCATCATAACTATAAAAATGCTCCTGTCGATGGTTCTGCTTGGGTTGATCTAAATAATAATGTACATGTTTTGCGCGGTGGCTCGTGGTTTGGTAATCCTACTGGGTGCCGTTCGGCTTTTCGCCTCAGGGTCAGCTCAGATCTTCACGACCCCGACTGTGGTTTTCGAGTGGTATATTCTCCGGCAGGGACTTTGTAGTCCTTTGCTTTTTTGCGCTCCTGCACTTTACAGGATGAGCGCGTTGAAAAATATTTTTTTGTAGCTATCAATAAAAACAATAGTTTCAAGGAATCCAAAGAACAGAAGTCCGACTTCTCGCACTTCAGCCGTTAACTCAGAAGTCGGACTTCTGCTCAGCGTAGCTTTGAATCGATCGATGCTCATTATCTATCTGCCGAAATACAGTAGGATATAAAACAACATTACTCTTGACACCTATGACCCGCTGGTTCAACACTGCTGGCCCTTGCCAAGCAGATGATCACTACTTGTTATCACCCATAACTCGTCTGCCTCGGGTGGAGAAACTTATTGCCCAACGCAGTTATTTTGTTATTCATGCCCCTCGGCAAATTGGCAAAACCACCGCCATTCTCTCCTTGTCAGAACAACTCAATGCCTCTGGCCGTTATGCTGCTGCTGTACTATCGGTAGAAGTTGGAGCGCCCTTTGATAACGATATTGGTGCCGCAGAACTGGCTATTTTGGCAACTTGGCGTGATACTTTAGAGTTTTGTTTGCCACCAGAACTACAGCCACCAGCCTGGGATGATGGCTCACCGGGACAGCGAATTCGTCATGCTTTACAAAAATGGAGTCAAGCTTGTCCTTTGCCCTTGGTAATATTCATTGACGAAGTTGATGCGCTCCGTGACCAAGCATTAATTTCGTTGTTACGTCAGCTTCGTGATGGCTATCAACATCGTCCCAAAGGATTTCCTAGCTCAATTGGTCTCATTGGCCTCAGAGATGTAAGAGACTACAAAGTAGCTGCCGGTGGTAGTGAACGGCTCAATACCTCCAGCCCATTCAACATCAAGGTAGAGTCCTTGACACTAAGAAATTTTAATGAACTAGAAGTAGCCGAGCTATATCAACAGCACACCATAGACACGGGGCAAATTTTTGCACCAGAGTCGATCCAGTTAGCTTTTGAGCTTACTCAAGGACAACCCTGGTTGGTGAATGCCCTTGCTCGTCAACTCACCGAAGAAATTGCACCAGAGCCAGAAACAACTATAACCCTGGCAATGGTCGAAGAAGCCAAAGAGATTTTGATTCGTCGTCAAGATACCCATTTAGATAGTCTTGCTGAGCGCCTGCGAGAAAATCGAATCAAAGCAATTATTGAACCAATGTTAGCTGGCCTGGAGTTAGGAGATATTCCCAATGAGGATATTCAGTTCATTCAAGATTTGGGGCTTTGTCGAATAGATTCCTTAGGCGGTTTGACGATCGCTAACCCCATTTATCGAGAAGTATTACCTCGGGTGCTAACAGTGACTCCGATGGCTTCTTTGCCTCAAATTCAGCCCACTTGGTTA
>JAYUSV010000191.1:0-2275 GCA_043755495.1 Synechococcales cyanobacterium | reverse complement strand
TCTACAGAGGAAATTTACCAGCCTTGATTTCGTGTTGGTGCTGCTAGCCTTGAACGGTCGGTCTGATTTTTATTTTCAGAAAGTCACACGCACCCCTTGGCAGGTGCTTCCCAAGTCATCCCGTCATTAAATCCAACAAAACGTGTAGCTGCAAAAATATGTGGGATGTCATCTTCCGATGGACAACGCAGAATACATCTTGCTGTCTTGATTGTAAAATTCGTGGGAATAACTTGCTTCATTTCCAAGACTTAACATTTTTAGAATTTCTGCTAGCAGTCTAACGTCCCCGTTCACCCGTTACTAAAAGCTTTTTGGGATAGTTGGCTAAATTTGGTCGGTGTGCAACGGGTTTGTTAGACCGTATAACCAACAGACATTATTGATTGACCAGCCCTTGCAATGCCTTAATGTCAAGAGCGATTCCTTGACGCTTCAGATATTGATTCAAATTGATCTGGATGAATAAATCTTTGAGTTCTTCAGCTATCTCTGGGGGCGGATTGCCAGATAATGCAGTTGCGATCAGGCGATCTGCGGCTTGTAAATCGCCACATTCGATCGCCAGCGATGCAGCACTGCGGTGAAGGACAGAACGAGTGGGTTCTGCATCAAGATTGCTAGCGACTAACATAGCAGCTTGGAATTCTTGTTCAAAGGCTTGGCGTGTCAACTGTACAGCTTGTTCGATCGCACCTCTTAAACGAGCGACTGCCGCTGCTTCCGCTAAATCCATTGCTTTTTGGTGGAACGCTTGAATCTGGCTCATTGAAATAAGGCTCCTTCGGGGTTCTGTTTTGCACTAACGATAGAAATTGGGCGGCTGAACTCTACTACTATGATATAGGCTGGCAACCCTTCTGCATCAGATGCCCTCGTTTGTTCAGTTTTCTGCTTGACCCTGGCATTGATCTGACTGCGACTACCCTTACGAATTCCAGAAACTTCCAGTCGAGCCATGCGCTGAAACGGCAGCACCGAGTTTGAATCTTGACTTCCCAGCCAGTAGTCAAATCCAGTTCCTTTACGAGAACGTTCAATTACCGTCAGATTGGTTAGTTGCAAAATTAGTAGAAATGCAATGCCGTAAGCCGCTTGCTCAGTCGTGTATTCTTCATCATTCCAGCATCGTCTTGCTTGCTCCGTAACGGGCTGCCAATCCAACTGAAACCGAGTGGAAAATTCTCCTTCGATTTCGAGGATCGCTCCTGGCACATGAGCTTCATCCGTTAGACAAATTGCACCTGCTTCGGCGATCGCAGCTCCAAAAGCCGGTGTAATCGCAGGCAGTCCTTGATTAAGGTGCTGTAAATTTAGGATTTGAACTTGGCTCAAAATGGTATTGTCTTATCGAAACGAGAGGATCAATTCTACTTGTAGGTTGTGTCGATCGCCACAATCTTGCCATGATTACCTTCTTCGACTTTTGATCGGATCTGTGACTCATAGAGTGCATCTCCTCTCTGGGCGAACTCTTCTTTGCTATATCGGGGTTGTCGAACTGTCATGTGGTTGACCTCACTGCTATTTGATGATTCCATTTTAGCTTGGGGAGGCAATAGTTTAATGGTCGTGTTCAGCGGTGGTTAATACCTTTTGTATCACTGATATTGAAACCGTTCGTGGCAACACGATTATTTGGCCGCGTTAAGACATTTTATTTTCCAGTCAATCATAATGCTACCTTGAAAGATTTACTTGGCCAGAGCCACATCTATTTGCTGACCACGTTCCTTGTAATGTACTGTTGCTTTGGTTCGGAGTTAGCCTTACTGATTTCTGACACCAAGACCATCCAGACGGTGCACCGTTAGCTATAACTGGGCCATCATCAAAGTTAAGTACACCGGCGGAGAATGCTCCTTTGATCCTCATAGATATACCATATCCATAAGGTGGCGGTACTTGAAGCCTTGCAGTTCCATCCATGCTATTTCCGTTCTGAGTTAAATTTAAGTCGTAAGAATATGGTGAAATAGTTCCATTTGGAAGTTGCTGATAGAGCACCCCTTGCCAGTTACCACTAATATCTTGAGGCGGCTTTTTTATTCCCTCAGTCATATAGAACACAGCAACTGCTGACATGACGGTTGCAACAATTCCTGCTAGCCATTTTCCAATACCACCACTATGCTCACTCATATTAAATAAGTATTTTTGAACTGTGCACCACAGGTACTACTCCCTTCCCGTCATAAGAATATAGACGGAATGCGTGGGTAAAAGCCTTGCTCAGAGCCAAAAAAGATCCATGTTCTTCTAGCGGGAAGGGAGT
>JAYUSV010000190.1:0-2277 GCA_043755495.1 Synechococcales cyanobacterium | reverse complement strand
TCACATCTTGCATCACTCTTGACTAGAGTATAAAAACTATTTTATTACGGATTAAATCATGAGAAAAAGGGCGTAGAAAAATACAAAATAAGAACAGTGGAAACCATTCTCAGTCACGCCCAAATAATACTCTACACCTTGCTAGACTTGATGCCTAGTCCTCATCAAAGACTCAGTCTTCAAGCAATCTTTGCTCTTTTCTTTGAGCCTACTGACGGTCGCATGGTACCAGAACATTCTGTCATCAAGTCCCCAGCGGCTTTAAGCCGATTCCTCAATAATTACGGATGGCCAACTAGAGCCGTGATTCGAGCCAGTCGCCAACATATTTTGGCTCAAGTCATGAAATATGCCCCTCCGGGTAGAAGACCACATCTACAGGTGATCATCGACCTTACTACTCTGGAAAAACGAGGAAAATTCAAAGCTTTTGAGAATTTGATACATGTCTTAAATGGCAAGCGGGGATTGCATTTGGTCGTAATGTACATAGTTGTTGGGCAGTTGAGAATGCCATGGGCTGTTCGTCCATGGCGAGGAAAGGGGACTGATAGCCCTGCTAAATTAGGATTAAAACTTCTTAGGACTTTGCCGAAAGAACTGACTAGCCGTTTTAAAATACAAGTGCTAGCAGATACTGGTTTTAGTAGTGTTGAGTTTCTCAAAGGGGTCAGAAAGTTGAAGCATCATGCCATTGTGGGCATCCCCAAAAATCGTAAGCTAGAAGATGGCAGGAAAATTAGAACCATTGGTGACAAAGGGCAACAAGTAAAACTCTCAGGATTCAAAGATACAGTCAGTGCATCATGGTTCTATTTAGAGCGAAACGGTAAACTAGAAAAAAGATTTGTGATCTCTACTCGGAAATTAAAAGGCAATACCATTACCTGGTGGGGTCGTAGGCGTTGGGCTATCGAAGGATTTTTCAAAACTAGTAAATATCGATTTGGGCTGGCTGTCTTCGGACAGCAAACCTTACTGGGGGTCTATCGCTGGCTAGTAATCAGCTTAATCAGTTTTATACTTGTTCACTGGGTCTACTTATCATTAAATACGGGGCAACAACCTGACTGGCGAAAATCATCTGCGCAGGCGATGGAGAAATTAATGCCTGAAATCGTTGTAAAGCAATTATTGATAGAGATTGAGGCTAAACGATCGTTATTAGCATCACAGGGATTGAGACTAGAATTAGTTCAGATAAAAACATGATTCTTGTATTTCAGTGTATATTCACCAAGGGAGTATGATGCAAGATGTGAGTATACCGAGATTCTAAGACTAGATGGGAGCACACCGTTTTGATTCGGCAGCGGTATGGCTACCAAGACTTTAACTCTCAACCGGAACATTGGCGATTGGTGCGCTGGCTGTATCAACGCGCAACCCTGAGTGCGGAGTCTCCCAGTCTATTATTTGATCTTGCTACTGCCCGATTAGTACAGAGAAAAATTCTGCTTCCTGGTGTGACTAGTTTGGTGAGATTGGTTGCCAGCGTTCGTGAACGGGCGGCAAATCGGTTATCTCAGACTTTATCACAACTTCCCAATCCCGCTCAAAGTAAACAACTGGAAGAATTACTAGTGGTGAAAGATGGAGAACGTTACTCACCATTGGATAAATTGCGGCATCCACCAAGTCGGATAAGTGCGCCAGCATTAGTTTCAGCTCTAAATCGGCTGGTAGAGGTGCGTTCTTTAGGAATTGGCACGATAGATGTTTCACGAGTTCCTCCTAATCGCTTGAAGGTTTTAGCCCGCTCTGCTGGTGCTGTTCGTTCTCAATCCATTGCTCGAATGCCAGATAGTAGAAGAATTGCCACCATGCTCGCATTTGTTTACCTGCTGGAATTTACCGCAATCGATGATGTTCTAGACCTATTTGATTTGTTAATTGGTTCAATTTTGACGAAGTCTAAAAGTGAGGGAGAAAAAGAACGATTACGAACCATCAAAGACCTAGATGCAGCAGCATTACGACTAACGGAAGCAAGTGAGGTGTTACTAGATCTGGCAAATGAAGATGTTGACGTGCGTTCATTGGTGTTCGAGATCGTTTCCGCCGAGCAGTTAACAGCGGCTGTAATCAAGGTCAAAGAACTAGTGCGCCCACCGGAAGATAAATACTATGACAAGATGTTGACCCGTTGGCGACATATCCGAATATTTTTGCCCAAATTGCTGGACGCGATTGAATTTAAGGGCACAGAAGCTGTCAAACCAATTCTAGAGGCATGGCAGTTTCTGCGTTCGATTGAGGGGCAGAAGAATCCGGCAA
>JAYUSV010000189.1:0-2279 GCA_043755495.1 Synechococcales cyanobacterium | reverse complement strand
CAAAGCAGTAGGAATAATCCGTTCGTCTGCTCCTAACAGGTCTAGTTGAGACATTGTGGTATTTGCGGGGGTAACAGAGGATTAATGTACACCATTCTCTATCACCAGCAACCGGAAAGTTGTGGATAGTTGATCGATGGCATTAAATCAGCATAGTACCTCAGAACTATCAAAAATACCAACTTAACTTTTGATCTCGCTCAGTTCTTGCACAATGTCAGCAATTTTCTGTGCCGCTCCTGGCGCGCCACGTACCGCACTCAAACTCGCTTTCATCTCGGCTAGTTTTTCGGGATGGTCAAGGTAATCGATCGCCACATCGGCTATTTCTCGCGGGGTAAAATAACCAATCAGCTCAGGCACAATCTCTTTGCCAGCCCAAATATTTGGCCAAGCCAGCTTTCGCCCTTTAAGCTGCTTAAACGCCAACCAGTTAATGGCCGTGGCGATCGGGCTACCCACTATTGGCAACCGCGCCAAGATTCCAGGAATTCCATCCCAACTGCGCATGGCATCGAGCTGATAAATCGGCAGCATCACAATCATCGGCACTCCCAAAGCGGCCAACTCTGCGGTATTTGCGCCGATCGTGGTCAAACACAAAACACATTTGCTGAGCTGCTCATAAGCCGGGAAATCGGTGTGCAATGGCACTTCTAAACCTCTGGCAGTCTCTAGATAAGCATTCTCTCCCGGATGCAAAGTCGCTGTAGTTCCACCCACCAAATCGACGATCGGGTTTTTGATGCGATCACCAAACTGCGCAATGTATTCCACCGTAATCGAGGGAGCTACAGGTAATACAAACTCCAATTCTGGCTTGGCCTGCTTCAGCATTTCGGCGATCGCCAACATATAGGGCAAACCCATCTGCAATTTTTGCGCTTTAGAACCGGGCAAAATGCCGATCAAATTAGACGGAGTAGATACTTGTCCTGTTACTCCCACTTCTACCATTAAGTCACCCACCACCGAGATTTTATCCCGATACTTGGCAGGTGCTTTCTTCACGGCGCTATCGTTCATCACCGCAAATCGATCGATCCAATCAAACCAACGGGCTTCCCATTCGGCATAAATCAGGGTCTTATATTTTAAACGCCGCCCGATCGCCACCGGGAAAATCTGATCGCCGCCCAAAAAGATAACGATGCCCTGGGGATGCCAATCCCAGTTGTCGGCGGTTTTCCCCCAGAGCAAAAAATTCCAAAAGTGCTGGGCAGACTGTGCTCGATCGACTCCCGGATAAGCCAAGGCAATTTCGGCTTCGCGGCCTCCCGAGTTGGAGTCCGGCGATAACATCACCGAGATTCTGGCCTGGTCGGTGCTAAAACGCTCTCGCAAAGCGGCTACCACTGGTCGTACCCAGGTGGTGACTTCGCCGGGGCCGTTGGAAAGAAGCAAAATATCAAGCATGGGTAAAGTCCAGTTTTAGCCAGGGATTTTGTCTTTCACGGTAGTCCATTTAAGAATTCAAAAGCAAATGGTTGACAGAGAGTGTGAACTGTGGCATTATCAATAAGCGTTAAAAACGCGGGTGTAGCTCAGTGGTAGAGCGTTACCTTGCCAAGGTAAATGTCGCGCGTTCGAGTCGCGTCTCCCGCTTAAAGCTGAAAAAAAGACACATAAGGGCTTCCAAAAGAGTAATAGTTACTCCTTGGGAGCCTTGTTGTATTCGGTAAGATTTTAATGAGCAAAGGAGTGGTAGGCAGTATCAAAAATAAAACATCTAGAACGGTGTCGCTTCCGGCTGGTTTGGCTGCGATGCTGAAGGCCAGAAAAGAAGCCCAGCAGTCTAAGCCATCAGACTTGGTGTTCACTACACCGAATGGAAAACCTATTGATCGGGACAACTTCAGAAGCCGAGCATGGAAAAAGGTTCTAGAAACTGCTGAGGTTCGCTACCACTGGCCATATAATTCACGCACAACGGCGGTAAGTGCGGCTTTAGATAACGGTGCTGTTCCCTTGGCAGTGTCTCAAGCAACAGGTCATAGCCCTGCGGTCATGATTAAACGGTACTCAGCAAGTACCAACAAGAAATCAGTATTTGTTGATTATGAGGTTCAAAATGAAAGATTTTCAGTGGGATGACAACGATTTAGAAAAGCTCTTAGGCCGTTGCCAAAATCTGAAAGGGGATATAACAGCAAAAGCGATCATGGACGGGGGTAGATTCTCAAAATCAGGACGCAGAATAACGGAAGCTTTGGATGTTCGGTATCTAATGCAAATTGCAGTAAAGAAGGGAAAAGCTAGAGTTACAAAAGGTTTTCTTG
>JAYUSV010000188.1:0-2280 GCA_043755495.1 Synechococcales cyanobacterium | reverse complement strand
ATTTGCTCAATGCTTGGAATTAAAACTCCGATCGGATAAGTCTGGTCAAACTTCTCATCGAATCTTAAGGGCTGGAGATTAGTTGCAATCATGGCAGTTTAGCAACGGACATTACAAAGTACTGTTGATAAAAATTAGTTGTGGTGCAAAAGTAGCCCGGTAGTATAGATACTACCACCGGGCCGCTCTTTACGGCTTATCGGGTAATAGACACTTATCTGAATCACAACCGGCTGGGCCAGCCTCTTCGATCAAACTCGAATCGTACTTAGCCAAAGCCGCAGCAAAGTCACTCATCATTTGGCGCTCTTGCACCCCAATCATTAGCTGGTCGTAAGTTGCTTTATCGATCGGCTCAAAAGGCAAGCGAGGAAAAGTCTGAAGATCATCGAACCGCGCCAATAGCGCCGCTGAAATATAACCCTCGTCATCGCGGATTGCTTCAAAGATCTTTTGACCTAAAGGCTCGATCTCGGCTTCCCGAAGTTCGATCGTGGCTGAAGTGTTGTGAGCCGTATAGCAGCTCTGTACCTGCATATAGAAATCCATCTGGGACATGGCATCAAATTTACTAATCTCAATTTGATCAGCACCCGGAATATCTGCCCAAGAAACCGCCACCGGGATCTCGATCAGCCATTCTGTACAGCGTGGATCAAACGGATCGTTTAATAGATTGCCATTTTCATCCTTATCAGACTGGGAGGGAATTGCACTATAGCCATACTCAATACAAGCCAAAGCTACCGGATCGTTTTTGCGGAAGGTAATTCGGCGAATAAAGCGTTGAGCCTTAGGTGGATGCCAACCAGGAGAAGCGCCAGTTAGTAGAGATTTTGTGCCCGCTGGCTGGGTTGTAGTACAACGGTTCGGGCGTTTGATGCCGTGCTTGTCGCAGTATGCCCAGACTTGTTCATGAACAATGGTTGCCCAACGAGTCAAATATTCGGCTTCTTTGGCTTTGAACTCTTTACCAGCTTCGGTGGCAGGGCGACCAGTTGCCCACCATTCCAACCAAGGGGTGCCAAAAGCATGAACAAAGAAATCAAATAAGCCGGTGAACGAAACGCCGACGATCGGGTCTTGCAGACGACTGTATTGATAGCGTGGTTCTTGGAATTGATGATTGAGCAATGCGGCTACCGACAAGGCACTGGCTCTAAAAGCATCTTCTTGCTCCTGGAGATTCTCAGGATCTAACTGATTTAGGTGGACTTCACCTAAATTGCAATGGAACCCGGTACCTAAAATTTCACCACAGTTGTGAGCCACGAAACCGTTGGCATCAAAACGGCTGACTCCGGGCACGGTGCAGTCATAAACGGCTTCTGTACCGTCAGGAGTAATTTCAGCAATTTTTACCGAGAAGCGATCACGATTTAGTTGTCGTTTATAGTTGCCCAAAAGAGAGATTAGCAGCTCTTGCTTTTGAGGTTCTTGGAAGCCGATCGTCTCCAAAAATACTGGCAAATTATCATTAGCAATGACTAATTCATGTTGAGCTTTGCAGTTGTATTCTGCAGGCTGACGCTGGGAATCTGGTAACAGCCGCACTTGTTCTGGACGACGATTGCGATAAATTCTGGAACCAATGCCTAACCGCAACAACATCCGCTGCACTGCTTGCAATAAAGGTTCATTGCTTTGAGCGAGGCGAACACTGATGCCCTTAATTTGACTACCTTGAACACTGCCGTCAGCATCAAAGATTCCTCTCAAAAAACCGCAATAAAATTCATGGCTGGCTTCTTCGATTTTGGAGGTCACTGTTTTATTTTCTGGCATCACTTCATACTCTCTAGCCAACTTAGCCAAAGGTGCAGAATTTACTTGATAGTATTGATTTTGCTGATGATAAACACCTTTAAGAGGTTTTGGGGCGTTAGGATTTAAACCATTAGCTAAAGCCAATGCATATTCCTTCATTTCTACCTGGCTGTCCCCCCAGTAGCGTAGATTAGCTTGATACTGATGATTCTTTTCAGAAACCGAGAAACAACCATCACCAATCAGGTTTCCTAACAGCCAACCTTCCTGAAATGTTCCTTGACCAGTCCATGGTTGAAGACCACGGTGGTTATGAACCATCACTCGATCGCCTGGTTGCAGATCAGCGGCTTCCACCCACTCAGTATATTGAGCCTTCTGAGTTTGAGAAGTAACTTTCAACACTCGATGGTTTCCAGTCAACCTCAGACTATGACCTTCTTGAGTAGTCATCTTCAGCACTGGTTTCACACCACTAAAGAAGAAACCATCAACTGTGGTACTAAACAATTC
>JAYUSV010000187.1:0-2282 GCA_043755495.1 Synechococcales cyanobacterium | reverse complement strand
TGAGCGGAGTCGAACCCCAACCCTATGAATTCATTAGTTTTCATGGGTGTCCCATTCGACTCCGCTCAGGGAACACTCTTTATTGGTTTCATTGGTTTTCACTGTGTTCTTAAGCGAACCGTATTGCATCCCAACCCACCGAACCATCAGGGTTCTGCCGCCGCTTACAATCGATCGCCACCACTGAATTCAAAATCACCATGATTGTAAAAATAGCTGCCTTTAGGGTCTCTAATAACCCGAAATTTTCAGTGTTAATTTTTGTTTCAAATATGATTCAATACTAATGTCTTTCCCATGGTGTGAATTAAGATAATTACGCTAGATGATATATAGTCTAGGTTAGCAGATCCTACGGTCAAGAGGTCAATTTAAAATGAACAGAATTACGAACGAAAATAGCTTCAGTTTTCGCAGTAGCCCTATGTTTAGCTACTGGATTAAACAATGTAAAAGCAGCAGATAAACCAGTTAACAGAGGTCGTATTCAAATACAAGAACCAGATGTTGAAGCTAGATTGGGAAAAAATGCGTTATCTTTTCCCTGGGCACAAGACACGGTAGTATCTAAGGCAACGGCTCTTGAAGCACTTGATGGGATGGTTAAAAAACTGACAAAGACAGAAGCCGCAGATAGAGCAGCAGCTATAGTTAGTGCGAAAAAGTTCATTACAAATGCTCCTGCCACTGGAGTTGATCAACTCCCAGTTCCAAAATCATGGGGCAACAAAGAGGTAAGTGCAAAAAGGATAGATATAGAAGTAACTACTGGCAAAGCATTTTCAGATTAACATAAGGAGAATTCATAATGACCACAGATGAACAAAGAAAATTCGCCATACTAACAGCCGCATTAGGTGCATGTCGTGGCATGTTGTACTCCGTCAGAATTGATGATTACAAACAAGAAGAAATAGAGGCCACTTTAGAGGCAATATCGCCATCTAATTTGGCTGCTGTCTTTGGAATACCCGAAGCAGAATTTCAAATTGACTGTAGACAACATCTGACCGTCGAAGAAATTGATAAATTGACAATAGTTGCAAAACCTTAGGTGTTAAAAATGAAGTGAAACGGTTGAGAGTCAAAAGTGGAAATCTATTAATTCTTTGAAATATTATGCTTAAGATGTTGTTCTTCGGCATAATATTCCAAATAGCTAAGTTTCTCGGCAGAACAAGAAACTTGATCGAATATTGTCTTTAGGAAATAAGTTAGGGAGTTTTTTTGACCCCACTTAAAACAACATCAAACCCCAGCAGAACTAGAGACGCACCGTAACATTCTGCCGATCGAGGTACTCCTTAATCTCAGCCACAGTCAGCTCACAATTATGCAACAAAGAAGCCAACAGCGCCGCCTCTGCTCCCCCAGCCGTCACCGCGTCATAAATATGCTCACAGTTCCCCGCACCACCCGAAGCAATCACCGGGATCTCCACCGAATCGGCGATCGCCCTAGTTAGTGCCAAGTCGTAGCCCGCCTTAGTACCATCCGCATCCATACTGGTAATCAACAGCTCCCCAGCGCCCCGTCGCACTACATCGATCGCCCAAGTCACCGCATCCAAGCCAGTATTTTCCCGGCCACCCTTTACATACACATCCCAACCCACCGAACCATCGGGGTTCTGACGGCGTTTGCAGTCGATCGCCACCACAATACACTGGTTGCCAAATCTGTCGCTGGCTCGATCGATCAACTCCGGATCGCGTACCGCCGCCGAATTCAAACTTACCTTGTCTGCCCCCGCCCGCAGTAAAGTCTTAATATCATCCACCGACTGAATACCACCACCCACAGTCAACGGAATAAAAACTTCCTCTGCCGTGCGATAAACCACATCCACGATCGTTTGGCGCTGCTCATAGCTGGCAGTGATATCCAAAAACACCAGCTCATCAGCACCGGCAGCATTATAAGTCTTCGCCAACTCCACCGGGTCGCCAGCATCCCGCAGGCCAACAAAGTTAACACCCTTGACCACACGGCCAGCTTTCACATCTAAACAAGGCAAAATTCTTTTAGCTAACATATTTTTTTATAATCGAAGATGAGTAAATATTTTTTAGAAATCTCAGGTTTGACAGCTTAGCCAGAAGTAATAAATAAACTAGCTGAAACCTGAAAATATTCTCCAAGAGCTTTAGCTTGAACCCGATCGATCATACATTTACCACTAACAACTTCAGAAACAACTTCGACAGAACCAATTTTCCCAACCAAGTCACTTTCATTGGTATGACTATACTCCATTAAATGTAAAAGAGCTGCATGAGGAT
>JAYUSV010000186.1:0-6599 GCA_043755495.1 Synechococcales cyanobacterium | reverse complement strand
ACTATGCCTAACCTTAAAACCATGACTGATAGACAGCCTAAGTACACCGGCGATAGCATCCGCAGCTATCTTCACGAAATCGGGCGCGTTCCCCTGCTAAGCCACGAGGAAGAAATTACTCTGGGCAAACAGGTGCAGCAAATGGTGGTGCTGCAGGAACTCCAGGCCAAACTACAAGAAGATTCTGGCCAACCCGTGCCAGATAGCGATTTGGCGTTGGCTGCTCAGATTGATGAGCAGACGCTAAAACGGGTTTTTCTGTTGGGTCAACGCGCTAAAAAACGCATGATTGAAGCCAACTTACGCTTGGTAGTGGCAATCGCCAAAAAATACCAAAAGCGCAACTTGGAATTCTTAGACCTTATTCAGGAAGGCTCTCTTGGCTTAGAGCGTGGCGTGGAAAAGTTTGACCCTACGCGGGGCTACAAGTTTTCTACCTATGCCTACTGGTGGATTCGGCAGGCTATTACTCGGGCGATCGCTCAGCAGGCTCGATCGATTCGGTTGCCAATTCACATCACCGAGAAGCTGAACAAAATCAAAAAAACTCAGCGCGAACTTTCCCAGTCTTTGGGTCGTAGCCCCACTACTCAAGAAATTGCAGTGGTGCTGGAGTTAGATCCGGCGCAAATCCGCGAGTATCTGAGTATTTCACGCCAGCCTGTGTCGTTAGATATTAAGGTCGGTGACAATCAAGATACTGAACTTTCGGAGTTGCTAGAAGATGGTAGCCCATCTCCTGAAAGCTACACAGTCCAAGACAGTTTACGTCGAGACCTAATTGGTATTTTGAACGAACTTTCACCTCAACAGCGTCAAGTGCTCAGCCTGCGCTTTGGCTTAGATGGAGATTCGGAAATGTCGCTGGCTAAAGTTGGCCAAATCCTGAACCTCAGTCGAGAACGGGTGCGCCAGCTAGAGCACCAAGCTCTATCTCAGCTCCGTCGCCGCCACCGCGATTTTCAAGACTATGTAGCTAGCTAAGCCATTTCAGAAAGTCATCAACAATAGAGAATCTAGAGTCAAGTGGTAATAACCCCACTACTTTAGACTCTTTATTTTTTGTACTGAAATGCTCTTGTTTTTACGGAAAAATAAGTTATAACTGTGGTACCGAGGTTCAGGTATACTCATAGATACCGAGATTATCGGCTCCCAGTTAACCCCTTTATTTAATAATTCGTCTCAGGCGTAAAGCTATGTTGCTCCATCAGGTCGTTCGGTTCTGTTTTTCAGCTACTAAGGTCTGCTTAACTGGCCTCTTAATTAGTGCTGTTTTGACCAGCGGTTTCACTCTCAGTGCCGAGGCCAAGCCCTTGGCTAGTCGTCCAGCTTTGCAGTCTGATTTATCCAGTGGAGCTGTGGCTACGAACAGTCGCTCTTTGGCAAATGGAACTTATATGTATGGTGAATCTAACCAGCCCGGTGAAACTGGGCGAGAATATGTGGTTTTTGAGAACCATGGTGGTATGGCAGTAGGAGCAGTATTTTTGGCTAACTCAGAATATAGCTGTTTCTCTGGCCAGGTGAAGCCTTCCCAACTAGATATGATGGTAGAAGATACCTATGAAAACGTTAGTCGTCCTTATGCTGTTGGTTTAGAGTCGATCTCTGGTGAAACTACTACTGGTTTGGAGTATCTATCAGTACAACAAATTGGGCCTAAAGAAGTGAACCTCCTACAAACCTGCCGGAAGTTCTACCAAGATCGCTTTAGCAAGAAAGTGATCGGTGGCTAGCTAATACCTGTGACTTTACTAAAAACCCTGTAACCACAGGGTTTTTGATTTTGGAGCATTCTACCTTGAACTAATCACATATCTTGCAAATATGTGGGATCAATTTCGTCTTGTTGGCGTAGGTTCATCAGAAAATCGTGGATGATGCTAGGCTTGGTGGTGAGGTTGATTTGGGCATTTTCGCTGTCGCTGTTGTCGTAAATAATGCCGCCGACTGTGGCTCCGATCGGGGGATACATGTCTGTGCGCATTTCACCTACATCCACAAAATCTACGATCCGAATCAAGCCTTTGACTCCCGGCTCTCCAATATCTACAAAAACACCGAAAGGCTGGTGCTGAATTACTTTACCGCGCACGAAAGTATTGATCGGGTATTTAGCCTTAATGCTATACCAGGTTTGCTCATCCATATTACTTACTCAGATTATTTGCGCTTGTCTACCAACTTCTCAAAGGATAATAAAGCCTTTTGCTGTCGATCGCCAGCCACCTCCATATATTTTGCTGGTTGCCGGTGATTTTTTAGGCTGGTAGATGTACACCCCGAATCGACATATCTAGTAACTCGATCGGGTGATACACCGGCACATCTTTCCCTTGTTCGGCCAGATGCTTACTAATTTGCAAACTACAGCCTGGATTTGCCGAAGCAATTAAGCTGGCTCCAGTATTCACTAAATTAGTTACTTTTTGTTGACCTAGCTCTTCTGCTACCTCTGGTTGTAACATATTGTAGACTCCAGCACTACCACAACAAAGTGCAGCATCTATTGGTTCTAATAGTTGTACTCGAGGAATTCGTTTCAGTAAATCTCGCGGCTGGATGCTGATTTTTTGGCCGTGAAGTAGATGACAGGCATCTTGATAAACTACGGGTAATGGTTTATTACTAATGCTTTGGAGGGGAGCAATGAAATTGATCGAGGCTAAAAACTCCTGTATATCCTTCACCTGATGAGAAAATTCTTCGCCTAGATTTTGATAGGTTGTGTCACCAGCCAAAACATCACCATATTCTTTGAGAGTATGACCACAGCCCGCTGCATTGATAATAATGGCATCTAATTCCAACCCTCGGAAACTATCCACCATTTGTCTGGCCAATGTCTGTGCTTGCTCGGTCTGTCCTTGGTGCTGGGGCAATGCTGCACAACAGCCTTGGCTGGGAGGAATAACTACTTCGTAACCATTGGCAGTTAGGACTCTGATAGTGGCTTGGTTTACTCGATCAAAGAATAATCTTTGAACACAACCCAAAATCATCCCCACTCGATAATGTTTTTTGGGGTCAGCTTTTGGTGATGCGGTAGGAGCAATCTTTTCTGGATAAGTCACGGTCAAATCTACCGCTGTGAAAGCTGGTAAAACGCTTTCCATGGCTGCTAAGTGAGGCGAAACTTTGGGTAACAGCTTGGTACTGCGAACTAGTTGCTGAAGTCCAGATTGCCGGTAGACCAATAGTGGCCAGAGTAATAGGCGTAATCGATCGGGGTAAGGAAAAAGGCTAAAAATGAGCTGGCGATAGATTTTTTCGACCAAAGGTCGCTGATGCTGAGCCTCGATCTGTGGTCTGGTGGCAGCAATGAGTTTGTCGTAGGCTACGCCAGAAGGACAAATGGTGACACAGGCCAAGCAGCCTAGGCAGCTATCGAAGTGAGAGACGACGGCAGGAGAAAGGGGAATTTGGCGGGCATCATCATCGGCTTTGCTCAGAGCATCCATCAGGTAAATCCGCCCCCGAGGCGAATCGTTTTCGTTGCCTAGTACCCGATAGCTGGGACAGGTGGAGAGGCAGAACCCACAGTGAACGCAGGTATCGACGACTTTATCGAGGGGCTGTTGAAGGTTGAAGGTTGTGGCGGGGCAATCGCTGACTTCGGGCATGGGGGCTACCAAAAAATAATGGCAAGGACATTAGTATGCTTACAAATTATAGATCTATCTGGGGTTTTGCTGGAATTGGTGTGGCTTAGCCTGATATCTGGAGTAGATATAGATCTAAGTGCTTCTCTAAATCACCTATGTCTGTCAAAGATTTATACCATGAAACAGTAAAAGCAGCCTTAATCAAAGATGGCTGGACAATTACTGAAGCTCAAAGAGCAGAAAAATTGTCCGATCGACTTAGACAATTGGGAATAAATCCAGAAAACCTCTAGATCAATCTTACTGCACAGCAAAGTCCGTAAAATGTCGCATTTCCGGTGGACACAAACCCAAAACAATATCTGATTTGGGCACGCCTAATTCCATTAGCTCGATCGCTAATTCATGCTCAGTAGTATTATGCAACAACCAGATTTTGCCATCTCGAATATCAATGTGCATCGTAGCATGATGCACTCTTCGATCATGCAGCCAACCCATGTGAACTATTTGATATCGATCGTTCTCTAAATCGAAGATCGTTTCCACTTCAATTTCACCATTGGCTGGCTTACTTTGTGAGTGTTGAACCAGTAGATCTTGAACTATTTGGGGGTAATTTCGGGAATCCATCGCAACTCACCTTGATTGTTGGGGTTATAAACCAATAGTTTAATATTACTTTCGTCAACAGCGGATTTAGTAAAATCCAATTGAAAAAAAGTGTTAAATGTCTTGAGAGGTATAGCTAAGTACAATATTCTGTCAGGTTCTTCAGCACGTAGAGCAAGCCGATAGTTAATAAACTGTCCAAGAGCACGATGAAACTCAGAAATTGCTGAAGTACCAGCCAAAAAGCTTTTTACTTCGACTGCAACTTTTCGCCCCTGTTGTTCGGCAGCAATAATACACTCAGCCCCCAAATCGATTTCCATATCAACACCACCAACTTTTAACTCATAAGGATCGTGGGTAATTACCCAGCCCTCATGAATAAGTGCTGCTTTGGCAAATGGATGAAGAAAATCTCTGGCCACAAGAATATATCAAAATAATAATATTATTTACTAATCATAAATTAACTAGCGGCTCTTCAGCATCGAAGACGAGAAACTGGTTAGTGCCTCGATCGCCCGATTAGCACCCTGACTAAGAGCCACACTCAAAATCTTTGTTGGTTCTAACTCCACCTTCAACAGTTGCCAAAGCTGCTGAACCTCCGAAAGATGCAGCTTGTCATCCTCAGTCAAAGCCATTACCAGCTTATTGCGCAAGAACAAACCTTCTTGCGACATTAAAAACTGTAGCCCCATTTGCGCCGTTGGCAACAAATCAAAACCACCATCGCTGCTAGCAATGCCAATCATGTTTTCTAGGCGCTGCCACTGTATCTTGCCATCCTTCAGCACAATTTCAATCAGACGCTTGCGCATTTCTGGAGTCTCACCGTTCAACAAACGCTGTGCCACATACGGATAGCCAATTTCCACAATCTTGAACTCGGGGTTTAGACTCAGAGCCAAACCTTCTTGAGTAACTAAGGATCGAATAATCAACGAAAACTGAGCAGGCACCCGGAAAGGATACTTATAGACTAAATCAGAAAATTCTTCGGTAATAGTTTTGAAGTTAAAGTTACCCACACTCTCCCCGATCGCGTTATCCAACACTTTTTCCAAAGCCGGAATAATCGGTGAAATATCGATATCTGGAGTCAAGAAACCCAGCTCTACAAAGTCTTTGGTCAAAGATTGATAATCTTTATTGATTACATGGACGATCGACCCAGCAATGGTTTCTTTGGTATGCTGAGTAAGTTGATCCATCATGCCAAAGTCAATGAAAGCAATTCGACCATCAGTTAATATAAACAGGTTGCCCGGATGAGGATCAGCATGGAAAAAGCCGAACTCTAAGAGTTGACGCAACCCCGCATTCACACAGGTTTTAATAATGTCATCTGGATCTAAACCGGCCTTCTTGATACCTACAGAATCAATTAACTTCAGGCCGTTAATCCATTCCAAAGTCAAAACATTACGACTAGCATAGCGCCAATAAATCGCTGGCACCTTGATGGTGGGATCATCCTGGAAATTAGCCGCAAACTTCTCGGCATTGCGACCTTCATTTAAATAATCAATTTCTTCAAATAATTTGACCCCAAACTCATCGACGATCGTTGTGAGGTTTTCGCCAATGTTTAAAGGCAGCAGAGGCGTAATCCAGGTCGCAGCCCAGCGCATGATATACAAATCTAGCGTGATTACTGGGAGCAAATTAGGTCTTTGAACTTTGACAGCCACTTCTTCGCCGGTGTGCAGGCGAGCCTTGTAAACTTGGCCTAAGCTAGCGGCCGCGACTGGCTGGGGAGAAATTTCGCAGAAGAGGTCTTCGATCGGCCTGCGTAACTGAGTCTCAATAATTTGAAAAGCTAGATCGGTACTAAAAGGCGGAAGCTGATCTTGGAGTTCGATCAATTCATCTAAAAATCTTTGCTGGATCAAGTCGGGGCGAGTGGAGAGAGCCTGACCGACCTTGATATATGTAGGGCCTAATGCTGTGAGCAGTTCCCGGAGCTGATTCGCCCGCATTTTTTCGTTGGCATCAGCCGTACCAACCGATCGATCTAGCTGTAAACCAATCAAAAACCCTGCAAAGTACCAAATCAGCTTCAGCACTCTACCCAGGGCTAACCATGGTCGGAGACGGTAGTGGCGGGCGATCGACGAGGGGTCGTATTTGTGTAGATGGGAAAGTGCGGACTCACTCACAGTAGAGAATCTACCTCGCTGAAGAATTTGGTGGAATGTTGGCTAATTTTTAAGGCCAGACTAAAGAGCTTAATCTGAACTATTTGTATAAATGTTAACTTTTATCTGTGAAAAGATTGCGATTCCTTAAGATTCTTAACGGAATTGGGGTTAAGTCAGCGCAACGCTCTCATTAAACACCATGAATCTGAACGGTGGGTGAGAGAAGCCGATAGGA
>JAYUSV010000185.1:0-6608 GCA_043755495.1 Synechococcales cyanobacterium | reverse complement strand
TATTGCGAATATGATTTGAAGAATATTTAATAATATTGCTCCAAAAGCATACCTAGAGACGATCGGGCTGAAACTTTTTAGACCTGAATACTTACGTTCTGTCAATTCCCAACGCATAATTTCCTGAGTTACCGGACGTTCTTGGAGTTCCTTTTGATAATAGATTAAAAAATTTATTAGTCCGTCCGGTAAAGATTCCGCATTTTCTATTTCTGGCGGAATAAGTATTCTTGATAAATAGTCACTCTCTTGACCAAATGCACGCAGCAAGGTGGGCAAATCAGTAAAGTATCTATAGATCAATACCTTATCTACTTCAGCTTCCCTGGAGATCGCATTAATCCCCAAAGAATTAAATCCGGACTCAGCTAATATCTTACCTACAGCTTGTAAAATACGCGATTTAGTCTCTTCCTTATTTCGAGCCATAAAACTTATTAACTTATTTTTAGACCAGGCTTTGGCATCTTGCAATTAGTTGCCTGGTAAATCATTGATACAACTAATCTATTGATGCGATCCCAGCTTTCTTCGGTACTAAAATCCATACCTAAATAATTAGGGTTTGTATCAGTGCGCAAAGTAATATAAATAACTCCAGATAATATAAAAGTACCCAAAGCCAAAACATCTAATTCTGGCGGGAAGGGATATTGCTGATTGATAAAAGTGAGACACTCGATCGCTACTCGGGTACGAATTTCGGCAAATTGGTGAGTTAACTCATTATTATCAACTATTTCCCAGCGCAAAATCTCTAAGGTAATAGGGCGATTCCTGATAGCCATTTGAACTTTTGTTAAAATGTACACCAACCAATCGGCTGCTGATTCAGCTTTAACAGTGGTTAGATCGCCGATTAACTCCGCCGATGTTGGCCAATAATCACCTTCATTAGCATAAGCAGCTAATAGTTCTGGTAAACCTCCAAAGTAACGATATATTAAGACTTTATCCACCCCGGCTTCTTTGGCGATCGAATTTACGCCCAAACCTCTAAAACCATCTCTAGCTAACCGTCTGCTCACTGCATCCACAATACGCATTTTAGTTTTTTCTTTATCTCGTGCCATCCCACTTTTCCTTATTTGTCACCGTTAATTGACCATTTTAGCCCACATACATAAAAATACAATGTTGCGCTGTTAAAAATCCGCCAAGTTACGTACCCTATTTTTTCTTGTCACTTTACGGTGACTATGATAGATTAGATGTATTGTCACTTGTAAGTGACTTTTACCTTTTTCGGGTTCTCACCATGAAAAAAATTACCTTTGATTTAGATATTTACTCCTACCAAATCGATTTTACCGGTCAGGTTAATGGCACCATTTACATTAATTGGATGGAAATTGGCCGGGTAAAATTGTTTGAAGCGATCGGATTACCAATTAGTACATTGCTTAGTCAAGGCTCTATCCCGGCTTTAGCCAGCACCACCATTGCTTACAAAACTCCCCTATTTCAGAGCGATCGAGTATGGATAGAAATGTGGCTTTCGGCCTTAGGCTATGCTTCCGCTGTAATGCGCTTTAACTTTTATAAAGCTGGCTCTAATAACGAGAAACTCCATGAGCAAGTCTTGGCTGCCGAAGGCTATCAACGTAGTGTGTTCGTTGATAAAGAGACTCTCAAATCCAAACGCTTTACCCGCCAAGAAAAGGATGCTTTTTTGCCTTACTTAGAGTTACAGCCTATGGATGAAGTTGATTTGCTGCCCAAAAGTCCCCGGTTTCGGGCAGCGGTAAGTCGATCAAATAAGTAATTTGGAGAGCGCGAATCGCTGGGCAGTACCGGTGCTTCGCGCTACAATCAGGCTAGATTTCGATGAAACCATCGAAAGTAATCTAGTGATGAGGAGTTTTTGTTTCCATGAATAAGTCTACAATTGCCATTTGTTTAGCTCTCAGCACCACCTGCACCAGTCTGTTAACCAGTTGTACAGATCCCGTACCCCCGAATCCCGGCGCAACTCCTGGTGCCAGTGCTTCAGCCACGCCTGCTGCTGCGGCTGATATTAGCGCCCCCCTAAAATTGGGCACACTGCTTTCGGCTACCGGAGATGTGGCTTCGATCGCGGCTCCCTTGCCAGAAGCAGTGAAACTAGCCGTTGCCGCAGTCAATAAATGTGGCGGTGTGAATGGCCAGCCGGTAGCTGATGTAGTAGTAGAAGACGACCAAAGTAAGGTTGAGACTGCCACCGCTGCCATGACTAAGTTAGTCACTGCCGATAGGGTTGCTGGAGTGGTGGGTTCTTTTGCTAGCAGTGTCTCTAGTGCCGCTACTTCGATCGCCACCAAAAACAAAGTAATGCTAATTTCTCCGGGAAGTACTAGCCCGAAGTTTACTGAATCGGCCAAAGAAGGAAAATTCCAGGGCTATTGGTCACGCACAGCTCCTTCGGATGTGCATCAAGCACCAGCTTTAGCCAAGGTGGC
Organism: Synechococcales cyanobacterium; assembly: GCA_043755495.1. Lineage (GTDB taxonomy): Bacteria > Cyanobacteriota > Cyanobacteriia > Cyanobacteriales > Chamaesiphonaceae > JAAFHZ01. Next base: position 4,170 of record JAYUSV010000185.1, on the reverse strand, counting down.
TTTTGATAAAGGATTGAAAAAAGTGGCCGTGCTTTCGATCAAAAACGATTACGGCACTGCCTTCGAGCAAGAATTTATTGCAGCCTTTAAAAAAATGGGCGGGACAATTACCAACGAAAACAACCTGGTACATTACGATCCTAAAGGCTCTACTTTTGATACCGAAGTAAAAACTGCTTTAGCCGGAAATCCTCAAGGCTTAGCAGCGATCGTCTACCCCGATGAAAGTGGTCCATCGGTATTAAAAGCCGCCTACGAAAGCGGCTTGCTTAAAGGCGTACAGATTTTGATGCCCGATGCTGGTTACTCTGATGCTTTCCCTAAACTGGTAGCAAAAACTAAAGAAGGTAAGTCAATGTTAGCTGGAGCTTTAGGTACTGTACCCGGTGCTAAAGGCAACGCCTACAAAGAATTTGAAGCTGCTTGGAAAACCACCAAGAAGCCTTTCACACCTTATCTTGCTCAATCTTGGGATGCAGCAATGTTAATGATGTTGGCCGCTCAGTCGGCTAAGTCCAACACTGGCGAAGGCATTCAGAGCAAAATTCGTGAAGTATCTGGTGGTACTGGCGATGGCGAAGCAGTTACTAATGTTTGTAAGGGCTTGGAACTGCTTAAAGCTGGCAAAAAAATCAACTACGAAGGAGCCAGTGGTGCGGTAGATATCGACCAATACGGCGATGTTTTGGGTAGTTATGATGTTTGGCAAATTCAGCCCGACAATACTTACAAGACCATTAACAACGTGACGATCGGGTCAGCAAAAGAAGGTGCTAAACCAGAGGCTGCTGACTCCAAATCTCCGGCTCCTAACGCCAGCGAGAAACCAAAGGAAGCAGAAAAGACTCCGGCTAAAGCTAACTAATATCTCTCTGTCTAGATGGCTAAGCGGGCTGGCTTCAGCCCGCTATTTTAGTGGCTAAATACGCTAGTAATTTATTTTGTTGGGAAGTTAATGCTACCAGGCAAGTGGCTGCTAGCTCAAACTGCTCAGTGCGACCAGCTTCTTCGAGCCGTTTGGCGATCGAGGCCATTGCTTCTATTCCCACATTGGCCGTAGCACCTTTGAGATAGTGACCCAATTCTTGCAGGTCTTTGCTACTTTGCTGTTCGATCGCGCTTTTGATAATAACTATTTGCTCGGTAATATCTGCGGCCAGCATATTCAGTAGCTCTAGCTGAAATTCTTCGTCGTCGTCAGAAATTTGACTCAGGCGCTCCCAGTCAATTTGTAAAGGCTGGTCGTCAGGATCGAGATTCATGGTGGTGGGGTGATGATGGCACTCGATCGAATTATACCCAGACAGACCCCTGTCAGCTCCATCCCAAATTTACGGGATTTCTAAAAAATACTAGTAAAATATAAAATACTGGTGTAGGCATTGATACTTTTGAGCAAAATTTGACATATGGCAATTTTAGGAAAGTGCCGAAGTTGACTTGTATGTTGAATTGAGTGGAAATTTTACGACTCAACCCAACTATTAAGCCGCTTGCATGGTTTTAGGAGTCTTTATGTCGGCGCACCCATTAAATACCTTTGATAGCTTACATGCGTCCCAGACACGGTCAGGTCGTTCAAAGAGATTCCAAATTCAAAATGGTATTGCTATTCCAAATGATAATGACTCAAACCTTTCTTCAATATTAACTTCTGCTACTTCTTTAAGTTTAGAGCACCGATTAAGTGACCCTGAACATTTGCGTAAAATGACTCAGATTGCTTACAAGCAAACTCGTTGCACTAATGTGGATTGGCAAGATGCGCTGCAAACGGCTCAACTCAAGTTGCTTAAGGGATTACGAGCAGGCAAGTTTACTGGCAACGAAGCCAATTTCGATCGATGGGCATTGACCGTGGCTAAGTTTGCCATTATCGATCTAATTCGTGCCTCCGTGCGACACAATACTCAGAGTATTGATCGACTTTCCGCCGCTAACCTAGCTATTATTGATACCTTGGCTAATATTAATGATGAGCTGGCCAACATTGAGTCTGCCGATTTGGTTTGGCAGGTGCGAGAAAAAGTTTTATACCTCGATCGACTTTACCCTCAGCGCAGTTACTATCGTTTGTGGCTGGGTAAAGTGAATGAAGCCACTCAATCCGAAATCGCCCAACAGCTAGGTGTTACTCAAGGTACTATCTCAAAACGTTGGAAAGATTTAGTGGCTTACCTCTCATTAGAATTAGCCGATCTATTACCAGATAATTTCACCAATGCGCTATTAAATACTCGGATATGATCTTCCCAGCAGATGTAGCAGAGCAAGATGTTGCCGCTATGGCTTTTGGCTACTGGCGATTTGTCAAAATCTGGCGATGAAACTATTTTGGCCGATCAGTATCAGTTGCTGCATTGTTCTGTAATATACTCAGAAAAAAAGTGGGATCTGCACATGATTGACCTACACCGCGATGCCAAAAATCTGCTGACAGATTTGATCCGGCGTTATAAACACCAAGTAGACTACCTGGCCATTAGGTTAGAAGAAGCCGAAGGCATCGATATTTTGCTGCGGGGCGATAAAGTAGAAACCCTCAGTGAAAGTATTTCGATCGGTGGTCAAGTACGAGTTTGCCACAACGGCGGTTGGGGTTTTGCTAGCTTCGATCGGCTAGATGATTTAGTAAGCCACATCGAAAACTCGATTTCTGCGGCCAAAACTGTGGGAGAAGAAGAAACCCTGCTAGCCGAGATCCAAGCAGTGCAAGATACCTATGTATTGCCCTTGACCGGCACAGATCCTCGTCAAATATCTTTGTTAGATAAAAAAAATCTTTGTCATCGCTATAACGAAGTTCTACGCCAGGTAGACCCCAAAGTAATTGCAACACTGGTACGCTATGGCGATAGCGCCCAGCGCTTTTGGCTGGCTACTTCTGATGGTACCCTAATTGAACAAGCTTGGATTGACTTGGAAATGCGCTTTGCGGCCACTGCGCGCAGTGGTGAAACGGTGCAAACAGGCCGAGAAACTGTTGGTTCGCGGAGTGCCTATGAAGACTTGGCTAACTTAGATGTGGCAGTGCGAGGGGCGGCACAGCGCTCGATCGATGCTTTGACTCTGCCCCCCATCCAAGGTGGTACCTATACAGTGGTAATTGATCCGGTGTTGACTGGCTTGTTTGTCCATGAAGCTTTTGGTCATCTTTCGGAAGCCGATATGGCCTACGAAAATCCTGATTTACTAGAATCTATGACTTTAGGGCGGCGCTTTGGCAGCAAAGATTTGCAGATTTTTGATGGCGCAGCACCGATCGGGCATCGGGGCAGTTATAAGTATGACGATGAAGGGGTGCCAGCTACCACCACCCAACTAATTGAAGATGGAGTGCTGGTTGGTCGCCTTCACTCCCGCGAAACTGCTGGCAAGCTAGAAGAAGTACCAACGGGGAATGCTCGCTGTTTGAGCTATCACTATCCCCCGATCGTGCGGATGACTAATACTTGGATTGGCCGGGGCAAAACCCCGGTACCCCAGTTGTTTGATGGTATTACAGAAGGTGTCTATGCTAAAAATTGGCTGAGCGGCATGACCAATGGGGAAATGTTTGTGTTCACTGCGGGGGAAGCTTGGATGATTCGGGATGGCCAGTTAGCTGAGCCAGTCAGAGATGTGACTTTGACGGGGAACGCTTTTGAGACGCTAGGTGACATTGAAGGCATCGGAGATGATTTTCTCTGGGATGAATCAGGCGGTTGTGGCAAAAGTGGTCAAAATGGTTTGGCGGTGGGCTGCGGTGGTCCGACTTTGCGAATCAGAGATGTGGTAGTAGGCGGTGAAGCCGACGAAATTTAGGGTACCAATACATCGGTAGCCCTAGTGGATATTCGAGCATCGTAGATTTTAAATTCCACCGAACCAAATTGATTCATCAAGTCAACCAGCCTCAACCATGAAACTCAACCTATCTCTGGATTTTTCCAATAATAGTAGCCAAAGCCCCAAATTCAACAGTGTTTTTGCTAAATCCCTAAGTTGTATCTTTCCAGAATTGCTCTCGTTTTCATTACTGGCAATAGTTTGGCAAAAACATATTGTCAGCATGAACTTTAGTGAGACAATGAACGGTTGGCTGCTCTTGACTGCTTTTTTATTAAGGCTGTTCAACAAAAAGATTGATCCGCTCACTTTTTTGGATTAACTATAATGTTAACGAACCAC
>JAYUSV010000184.1:0-6616 GCA_043755495.1 Synechococcales cyanobacterium | reverse complement strand
GTTTTTGTCTTCCATGGCCGATTGGGCTTTCCCAATCGATTGCTTGGCATCACCTTTGATTTCCTCTGCTTTCCCGGTTACTTGCTTAGACATACTATCCATACTGGTAGCTAATAATGGAGAAGCAATGGCTATATTTCCAATACCTTGCCAAATCACAGCGGTTATCAGTAATGTGCTTACGAGCCTTGCTATATGGCGTTGCAGGCTAGAAACTACAGTTTTCAAATTAAATCTCATGACATCCAACTCCTGATGTGGGTTACTCTTTCTATTTATAGTGGAATCACCTCAACAAAGAATCAATCGATCGACAGATTTTGTCCTCACTTACTCAAGGTACTCTCTATCAATAGGAAGAGATCTATTCACGAATAAACTCTGACGTGCGAGGCAGCCGTGAACCCATTGAGAATTTGAATTTTTGGTCATCTGGCATGTAGTTCTGCCTGATTGAGAAACACCATTGTTTCTGCCCCTACTCTGCCAAAGCTGGGCTTGATTCCTAATGGCATTTCGACAAGGTAGATCCAGGTTCCAGAATCAAATTTGAAGCCCTTGATAATTCCTTCTCCACCTGTAAAAATCACATGTTGAGTGCAGTAGAACTTACGCACTTGAATAGAGTTTTTAATCATGTTTAGATTTGCTCCAATCTATGACTAATGCCTTTTATCATAAATAAAAGGCATTGGATTTTCCAAGTTTTGTTGTGCTTCATCAACACTAGTCTTTCGATGGGCAAAAAAGCATTACCAGCTTTACCTAGTCGCCCACAGGGACGACCATTCCAGGCATTGGCTCACTATTTAGCTCGAAATCGGTTTTCATTGCACCGCATTCAGGACAAACCCAATCATCGGGAAGTGTTTCAAACGGGGTACCAGCTTCAATACCTGATTCTGGATCGCCGACGGCGGGATCATAGATATGTCCACATGATTTACAGATGTACTCTTGCATTTTGATTCCTAAATACGGTAGAGGGGTAAAGTGATCGTCAATCTGTTACAGACTGGAACTAGGGTCAATGCCCATATTTGTTGATAAATCATACAAAATGGTGGTTTACTGGAAACGATCAAATTGTTGTAGTTACAGTAATACCCTGATTAACTATGCTCAATATTATGAATTATTCAATCAACTTAAAACTTACTTTGGAGAGATATTATAATCAGTCGAAAGATAGATTTAAATAAACAGCATCTGTGATTCGATGGCTCTGCCAGTTTTATCTCAACATAAAAAGGTAGCTGTAGAGTTTTCTCTACAGCTACCTTTTTATGAATATCTAATAGCTTAATGTCTGTGGATATTTTTCTGTGGCAGCAGTATAGCCTGAAGAAAATCGCAGCCAATAACGATGTTCTTTGATAGCCTCAATAAAAGACTGAGAAAACATCTGCATTTCAGATGTATCTCGACTGGTGAGAATGCCTAATTCATTGCCATTTCCTTGCTCAAAGTCAATGCCTTTAAGATCTGACTGCATCAAGATTTCAATGCCTTCGCCAGAGGCCGAGATCGGCTTTAAATGCTTGAAAGCTTCATGAATGAAATCGACAGCTTCTCCGTGCATTTTTAATGCCTCGATGCTTTGAGCACCACCGGGTACATAAATTGCATCGTATAGTACCGAAGCCGTAGTTAAAAAGGTTTGATCTACTTGGATCTCTTCACCAGTAGTACTTTTAATAGTGCCACCAAATTGTGACACGATCTCGATTCCTATACCCACCGCGTCTAGAGCTTGCTTCAGGGTTTTTAGCTGTGTACTATCTACTCCATCGGCTGCTAAGACAGCAACCTTACGTCCGTTGGTGGATTTGGTGGTATTTTCTTGGCTGAGAGCAGCCGATTTGTTGCCATGATTTTGGGGAGCAGTTTCATTTGGCACTGGCAGCCCTAAACCCTGAGCAATTCTATTTGCTAGCTTGCCATCGACCTGATTAAAGCGATCGATCATTCGCTCCTTAACACTTTTTTCTTTAACTTTACCCAGCTCAAAATGAGCGGTTGCAATCAGACGATCTTTTTCACTAGTGGAAAGACTATTCCAAAATAATGTTGCTTGACTATAGTGATCGACAAAACTAGGATTGCGCTTACGGATTTTGTGCCCTTCTATCCGTTCCGGGAAAGTCACAGCAGCTCCTTGTGCTTCAGCAACTGGGGCTGGCAAGTTATTAGCGAGGGAATTAGGCGAATAATTAACGCGACTAGTTTTAATTTCCATCTGCATTCGACCGTCTTGATTATTATTGCTAAACGGGCATACTGGACGATTGATCGGCAAATGAACAAAGTTGGGGCTGCCCAGTCGATGTAATTGACTATCATGGTACGAAAAAAGACGACCTTGCAGCAGCGGATCATCACTAAAATCAATGCCCGATACGATATTTGATGGTCGGAAGGCGACTTGCTCTGTTTCTGCAAAGAAGTTATCTGGGTTGCGATCGAGCACCATTTTACCGATCGGCTGTACCGGCACCAGCTCTTCTGGAATTAGCTTGGTAGCATCCAAAATATCGAAGTCGAATTCAAGTTCATCTATTTCTTGAATGATCTGTACGCCTAGCTCATACTCCGGATAGTTACCTTTGGTGATCGACTCCCACAAATCACGCCGATGAAAATCGGGATCTTTGCCTGCAATTTTTTGAGCTTCATCAAACACGTTAGAGTGAACACCAGCCATCGGTTTCCAATGATACTTCACAAAACAAGATTTGCCCGCTGCATTCACCCAGCGAAAAGTATGCACGCCAAAACCCTGCATAGTCCGGAAATTTCTGGGAATTGTGCGATCAGAGAGCAGCCACATCACCATGTGCATTGACTCTGGCACTAGTGAAACAAAGTCCCAGAAACTAGGGTGAGCAGTAGAAGCCTGGGGAATTTCGTTGTCTGGTTCAGGTTTAATGGCATGAACCAGGTCAGGAAATTTAATAGCATCCTGAATAAAGAAAACAGGAATATTGTTGCCAACTATGTCATAGTTGCCTTCTTCGGTATAAAACTTGACTGAAAAACCGCGTACATCCCGCACGGCATCGGCAGAACCCCGTGAACCGCCCACAGTTGAAAATCTTGCAAAAACTGGTGTTTTTACAGATGGATCTTGCAAAAATTTGGCTTTGGTAAATTGTGCCATCGAAGCATAGGGTTGAAAGTAGCCATGAGCACCGGCACCTCGGGCATGTACCACTCGTTCGGGAATACGCTCTCGATCAAAGCTACTCAGCTTTTCTTGAAAATGGAAGTCTTCTAACAGTGTGGGCCCTCGAGAACCAACCTTGAGTGAATCATCGGTGCTATTAATTCGGTGCCCATCATCAGTTGTTAAATTTTGACCTGCCTCTACACGATATTCATCTAGGTTTAGGTCTTTATTTTGCTCATTAACCGGATTATGCTCGTTCATTGTATTTTTTTTGACACATGTAATCACACTAGAAACAAAGTGCTTGTTTTCTCTCTATCTAAAGATAGATTTGTGGCTTTGGTACTTTTATCCTAACGAGAGAGGTGTTAGAGCAAAAAATAGCTATGCCAATCACCACGATCGACATAGCTATTTAATGCTTTTCTTAGAGCGTGCTCAAACTGTTAACAGCCATCATACCAGCAAGTGCCGAAGCCGCCAATGATGTGAGAGCAGTTCCAAATAGCCACCAGGCCGCACCGGCTGCGATTTTCTGAGTTTCTATCGCCTGCTGCTGGGTTTGTTGTTTAATTGCCTTAAAACGCTTTTGTACTTCTTGCTGTACCTGCTGTGCTTGTTGCATTAAGCGATCGCGAGTCTCTTCAACTTTTTCGATAATTCGATTAGCATCTGCTTCAGAGATATCATCACGAGAACTCAAGACCGCTACCAAGGTTTTTCGATCGAAGTGGCTAAAACGATCGCCCAATGCTTCAAAGCCAGCTTGGGGGTCGTTAAACACCTTGCTAAAATCTTCTTGCAGACCTTCATAGCTAAGCTCAGGGCGCTCTAAGGAATTTAGGTAGTCACGCACCTTGCCAAACAAGTTATCGATCGCCGATTGGAAAGTTTGCTGCACTTTCTGAATTTGTTCGGTCAATGAACGGAATGTTGATTCCACTTGGTCGGCAATTCGGTTTGCTTCTTCTTCACTTAGGTCTTCGCGCTGAGACAGTAGTGCGACAAAAGTTGATCGATCAAACTGTCCGAGTCGATCGCCGAAGCTGCTAAATCCAGCGCTGGGGTCTTTCAACAGCAGTTGCAGATCGCGTTTGATGCCTTCTGGGTTCAGTTCTTCTTTATGGGTGTTGCGCAGATAGTTTTCTAAGTTTGCTTCAAAGTCTACCGCTTGCTTTTGGACACGGTTAGCTAAGCGGCGCGGTGCCTTAATTATTGACTTGATCGCCGACTGCATTCGATCGACTGTTTTATTGACCTGTTCTTCAGTTAGATCGCCTTTAAATCAGGTGATTGAGCGGTTTATTCATCCATCTGCACAGAATCTAACACCTCCGAACGCACATCTTCCAAGTAATTAGATAAATTTTGGATGCTTTCAGGCTTCAGATCATCTCTTAGTGAGAGCGTATCGACGAAGTAGCTGCGATCGATGTGCTCTAATTCTTGACGAATGATTGCCGGATCTGCCTGCGGATCGTAAACAACATCTTTAAATTCTTTTTTTACTGCCGTTTGGCTTAGTTCCCAAGGGGGTGAGAACAGCAAATAGTTTTCTAAATCTGCCCGTATCACACTAAACGATTTTGGCAGCATTGGCACCCAGGGCGGTGGTTGCTGTACCGACAATTCCTTGTAGACCAGAGGTAGCAGTGCTCATAATTGAGCCAATCAGAGAGCCAACTGCACTGGAGCCAAGCCATACCATCACAGAGAAATAAGTAGACCAGATCACAACTCCAATGATTGCCCCCAGAAAGGAGTTGCTAACTAGGCTGAGTTTGACTGCCAAAAAACAAGCTGCAAATAAGGAGATCGTTACGGTTACTAGCGCCCCTACTCCGACTTTCGTTTCGATGCCCCGGAGTGTAGAAATTAGGCCATCTGAGTCGTGATCAGAATCTGGCAAAGCCCCTGGTGCTGGGTGTAGTAATTGGCTACCCGGATTCAATAAGAAATGTAAGTTTGCAAACATGGTTTTCACCTTGAAAATAGTTTGTTAGTATTGCCAAATCGAAAGCTTGGAGTTCACCCATTTTTGTAACTAATAGTTGTTGGGGCTAGGGCTACTAGGTAAGGCGGGGTTCACAGATTCAGGACTTTTACTTGTAGCAGCAGGTGTAGAGCTGGGGCTAGCTGATTTCTGTGCTGTGCCAGGAATTGTGGGATTAGAGAAAGGTTTAGGAGCTTCTGTAGCCTTAGTTTCACCAGGCACTAAAACGGGCTTAGGAACCTCTATAACCTTAGTTTTACCAGGCACTAAAACGGGCTTAGGAACCTCTATAACCTTAGTTTCACCAGGTACTAAAACAGGCTTAGGAACCTCTATAACTTGAGGCGGTGCGGTTTTTTCAACTGTACGTTCAATAACTTTAGGTTGTTTTTCGGGTGCTGATGATGCCGGAGCCACCGGACTAGAGTTAGGTGGATTGTTGATAATCGTAGTAGGAACTACCGGTGACTGATTCCCAAAAAAGTAATAAGCGAGACCTCCACCTAAACCTAACAGAGCTGTGAGTACGCCACCAATCAACAGACCATTAGCTACACCACCATTTTCTGCTGCTCGCTCGCGTTGGTATTGAATATCTTCCTGCTCTGTAGAACTGAGCGGGCGATCGTTCGGGTCTCTGTTACCTTGGGGATCGTTATATTTATTAGGCATTGTTCTTGCTAGATTGTTGAGTAATTGCTACTACGGCAATATTATTTGATCGCCTCTTTGCGATTGCTCTATTGAAAGGGATAACTTGTAATTTTGATACCTCTCTCTAAAGGTAGAAGCCCATCGGATATTGGGGATATTCTCAAGGTAAATAATTGACTAAACCTTCAAGTCTATTTTTAAGTTTGGCAAGCCCTCTAAATGCTCCAATGGTTGTAATTCTTCTGTTTGAGGAGCAAAAATTGTCAAGCCGCCCGGAACGCATTCCACTTCAATGGGAGTAGTGCCAATTAGCTCTCCATCCAAAACTACCTTCTGCGGTGGTGTTGTGTTTATTTTGAAGCGCTTGGAGCGCAAAAAGCCCACATCTTCTCGTTGCGATGCTGCACCCCGCAAAGTTGAACTCAACAGGTCGTAGGAAGTAGCGATCGCACTCAGTGGGTTAGCCGGAGACAAAATTGTTAAATCTAATAAACCATCATCGAAAATTACCCCTGCCGAACCCTGTGCCAAAATAGAACTAGCCGGAGCGGCATTGGCAACGGTGATCGCTGCTGCTAGAACCGTAATAATTTTTTCTTCTGTCTCAATTTCAACTTCAAATTGCTTAAAGTTGCGGAGTTGGCCGAGACCGGCTAAAACGTATGCCAGCATCCCAAAACGATTTTTAGACTCTCGATCGGCTAATTCTACTGTCTCGGCTTCAAACCCAATCCCGGCTAATAGCACCATTGGCAACCCGTTACAGCGAGCCATATCTACAACTTGAGTGGCACCTGCCA
>JAYUSV010000183.1:0-2291 GCA_043755495.1 Synechococcales cyanobacterium | reverse complement strand
ATCTCCGAGGAAAAAGCAGCCGTTACTACCCCTGAACCAGCCGAGGTTTTAATTAATGAAACCCGACAGCGCACATTTGCACCGACAAACCAAATTTTCTCTTCTGCCGCTGCTCGATCGTAAGGAGTGTTTAGAACAAAAGTGTCATCGTCGGTAAAAAAATATTCGCCGATCGCGGGCATTTCTTCGGCATACCCTTGGTCGCGCAGCAATTTGCCATGTTTAACTGAAGCGGGCACTGGAGCCAAAACACAAGCACCTGTAACTTTCTGGTCATCATCCCAGTCGGTTTCGCCTTCCCAAGTCATCCGAAAAGGGGCAACTATCAAACTGGGTTCGGTCTGATGTAGTTCGCACAAGGCCAGGAGTGCAGGGTCATCAAGGGGAATTTCAGCTATTTTAATTAGCGAGTTGATCGCTTCAAAATGGCCAAAGGCCAAGTGATGGGCACTGCGCTGGGATTTCCAGGTGCCGATCGACTGCCCCACAAACTCCTGAATATTCATCTTCTATCTTCTCTTTGTCTTGGAAGAATGATTGTTATGTTTTGGCTGAGCGGCTGGGCTAGGCTCTTCCATACTCAGCTCTGGTTCGGCTTCTGGTACTTCAGCCGTTGGAGCTGCCATCCTTTCGACCAATTCAATAGGGCTGGGCATCACTGCGGCAGACACATCAGTATGTACACTAATAATTTTGCCACCTTGACGATGAATTTGCTGCATCTTTTGTGACAAACGGTTTAAAGGCACAGTAATAGTCTGATGACCATTGCGCGTAGAAATGCCCGCAACCTCTAAAGTGGCTAAGCGGCTGCCATAGGCAGTAATATCGGTAGATTGAGAAGTTACAGTCATAGTCGCCATGAAACGAATCCTACTTTTAGATATTCAAACTAGTATTTTAAAGCCTACAGGCTATATGGAATCTATATTTTAAAGAAATGTATTATACAAATGGCGAGCTAGGCTCACCCTCAAAATCGACTGGAACACCAGACTAGATCTCGGTAATACTCAGAATCTTGCCACCAGTGCGGTTAATATATTGAATCTGTGGAGTCATTTTGCTCGCCAAAACAATATATTCTCTGGTGGTTAAGCGGCGTTGTAATTTGCCAGGAGTACCAGCAGAAACTACAATTTTTAAGCGCTTTTCAGTGCCAGAGCCAATTACAGTATTAGTAGCAGGTTTGATGACGTTAGGCATATTGCCTGCAATCATTCCTACTAATTGAGAAGCTGTGATGGAGCTATCTACTTGGGCTGGACCGCGATCAATTACCGACATTCGATTGTAGCCCACTTGTTTAAAGTTAGCTTCCGAAGACCGACCACGGTAGTAAGGCACAGTGTTTTCGCCAAAGCTGTTGAGATACTCATCGCTGTCGATGTAAGAATCAATTTCAGCATCATAGCCTTCGGCCACGCAGCGCACGATGTGCAAAGATACTTCTCGCTGATCTTGAGGGGCACGACCCAACAAGTGCAAGAAATTTAGCTCCACAAAACGGTAAGGAGCACAGGCGGCAAAATAGCGCGACTGATAAAAATCGGACTTAGCTACAGCCCGCACAAATTCCCGGACTGAAAGAGTGCCATTGCAAAGCTGTGACTCAGCAGCAACTAGTCGCTCGCTTTCCATTACATGAGGATTGCCTAAAACTTGTTTGTAAACGGCTCTAATTACTACCTGAGTATCTTCAGCCGTGCCGGTAGGCCAGAGTTCAAGAACGGAGGATGACATAAAATTTTGCTCCTAATTGCGGGTTTAAAAAATGCGGTCAAAAGTCTATCAGCTAATTAGCCATTAAGATTAGCTAACAGGGGCCTGTTAATCTTAAAAATTGGCGATCCAACTAGAATCGCCAATTTAGCAAATTAAACTACTGTAACGCTAGATATTACGCCACCTTGTTGGTGAATGCGCTGGTACTCTTGAGAGAGCTTATCGTAGGGCACCAAGAATACTTGGTTGCTGCGCCGGAATTTGGAAACCCGGTTAACGGCATTGGCCCGAATGCTGGTAACTTCAATCCGATAGACCTTACCACCAGAGCTGGCATCCACACCTTGGCGGGAACGAGCAGTAACGGAAGTATCCTGGAAGAATGCACCAGTAGAAGCTGGAGAAATAACCGCAGTAGCAGTAGAGTTAATAGTCAAGGCGTTGAGTTTGGGAGTAGTCCCAGATAAATCGCCTTTGAGACTGCTGCTAGAAGCGCCTCTTACCAGTTGGAAGTTATGGGTAAACTGCACCATGGTTTCGCAGGCTTCTGTTTTGTAGCCGCGAAT
>JAYUSV010000182.1:0-2292 GCA_043755495.1 Synechococcales cyanobacterium | reverse complement strand
CAGAGTGGGATGGACTTCTAAGATTTTTTTGTACATAGCCTGAGCGATCGAACGATAGCCCGGATGCCCCTGTGCTGCGCTGCGTAGCTCAATAAAATGATAGGCTTCCCGCAAGTTTAGCTTGATCCGCCAGCGTGTCCGAAAAGCAAAAGGCACTACATATTGAGCGGCTGCGGGGAGATCTTGCTCGATCGATTTCATTGTGATCGCTGCTCGTTCTAAAGCTCCTTGATAGGCCGCACCCATCCCTGATGCTAATACTTCTTCGGGAACTTCAAAACCATGATCTACCGTATAGGTTTGGCGCTCTTGGGTGAGCACTCGATGTCGATGTAAATCACGATAAGCACCTAGATCAGCCAGGATATCGAAAGTGTAGTATGTTTCTTCAAAAGCGCGGCCAGGACGATGAAAACGAGACTGCCGATCACCTGCGTAGGTGTTAATAATTTCTTGAAGTTCAGTGGGAGTTAAGCGATCGACTACCTGCCGAATTTCGGCTTGACTAAGATTGCTATGGGGGTACAAAATCGCGGTAACTACTTGAGATTCGGCATCAGGATCGAACTCTACTAAAGTGACTAATTCTGCGGGTGCAGCTAGTTGATTTGCTAAGACTTTTTGGGCTAGTTGTTGGCTGTTGCTAACATTGTTAGCTAAATATTCAGCATATTGTTGACCTCGATCGGACTTAGCCCGTTTCACAAACGAAGGAATCACCATATCTAATTCCTGCTGAATGCCCTGGCCAATTTCGTTGACTTCGGCATGAACCGAAGCTGCCAGCTTCACCAATAAATATTCAAAAGCGCGACCGTTACCAAAGAAGCCCACATTGGTCAAAGTTGCCATTGGCAACAACCCCCGGAGCAAATCAAAAGTCTTCGCCCGCGTTGCACTCAAATAAGCTCGATCAGAAGTCTGGTCATCTTGTGGCGTTTCACTTTGCACCCAACCTAACAAGGGGTCAAATAAATTGGTGTAGGTATCAAACAAATGATCCAGAGTCGCCTCATACTCTGCACTATGTTTGGAAGCCATGATCGCTGGCTCTCGATAATAGCGATAGCAACCATTTACTTTTTTATTAAATGGCACATAGCGGGTAGATTTCTCTAAGGGCGATAGACCTAAACGGCTATCTTCTAAAATCTTGGCAGCAATGTTACTAATTTCTTCGCAGGCTAAATGTGCGCCGCCCAACTCTGCTACCGAATCATCACCATAGCCAATTAATACTCGATCGTAGAAAGCCTCGGCTTTAGACTGGGCAGTTAAACCAGGGTTTAGCGCTACTGCCGCCTGAAAAAAATCCACCTCAGGAGCAGTAATAAATTCTTCTAGCAGCACCCGCCGCAAACTCTTTTCGGTACGACTATAGCGCGAAAATAAAGCCCCTTTCAGAACTTCTGGCAAATTGCGCAGGGCAAAAATTGGTCGATCGAGATTAGTAAAAAAAGGCTCTAAAAGCTGGCTTTCGGATTCGGTAAACTCAGTCATGATCAAAATTTGGAGGCAGGGAAGCTTGTAGCTGAGCAACGATCGCAGCATTAGCCGCTGGAATTTCATAATTGTTAAGCTCAGTCACAGTCACCCATCGTACCTCGTCGCAGGCAATCATCTGAGGAGTTCCACCGAGAAATTTGCAGTGATGAACTATGAGCTGGATATCAAACGTGGGGTAAGAGTGATTAATGATCATCAACTCTTCCCCCACTGTTACCTTTAAACCTAATTCCTCTAAGATCTCCCGAGCAATGCAGTCTTGAGCAGATTCCCCCGGCTCTAGTTTGCCACCAGGGAACTCCCAAACGCCCGGAAGAGTGCCAGTGGGCAACCGTCGATCGATCAAAATTTTATCTTGATCCCAAATAATTCCCACCCCTACTTGCTTCAGCACGCTACAGCTCTTCGATGGTTTTTTCTAGAGCCAGTCGCTGTTCTGCATTGCGCAGAAAATAGCCATTCACCATGGCAGCAGCAATCAGGCGGCCTAAGTTTTCACGACTGGTGCTAACCATCATCTCGAACTGGCTGCTGGGTAAGCTACCCAACATGCCGACAATATTGCGTTCCATAACCTGGGAAATTTCCGCAGAGACGGGTTGCGACAACTGACGCATCACATCAGGACTCATAGACTGAATATATTGCCACAGACGCTCATCGGTGGTGCCTTCACCATCAAAGAACTCAGAAACATGATTAGTAATGTTGTCCACAGTGTACCTCTTGGTTGCTATTGTGCCGCTGAGAATAAACGATAGCAGCTTATTAATACCCAAAATCTAA
>JAYUSV010000181.1:0-6630 GCA_043755495.1 Synechococcales cyanobacterium | reverse complement strand
TAGTTCCGTTGGTGTCATTGGTGTGTCCTCCTTCGCTTCCTAGCTTATCACCATCAAAGCACCCTCTATCTCTTCTGACCTGAATACTTACCTGGAATCTATAACAACTTAGGAATAATTGCACATGAGTTGAAGGATTGGGATGAAGCTTACAACAACTATTCTCAGGCGCTGAAAATCAAAATAGATAGTGGAGATAGATACTATCAGGCTAATACATATTTGAGAATAGGTATGTTAGCAGATGAAACAGGTGATTTTGAGCGAGCTAAAAAAAATCTTTTACCAGCATTGGAAATTTTTGCTGAGTTTAAAGATGAATATAACATGAGCATTGTCATCAGAATTCTTGGCTATATCTACCAATCCAACGAAAATATAGAGCGTTCAGAGTTGCTTACAGCAATTGCCGAAATCCTGGGATTTAGAGAAGCAGAGGTTCAGCAGATCTTCGACTCAATAGATCAGGGCACCTAAGCAAAATATCCCTCCGGGAAAGCCAGCAGCAGCCCCGAAAAACTGAGCATCTCCCCTCGCTCTTCCCCCAAAATGGCTAGCAAACCCGAGCTGCGTAGTTCAAAACCATCACCAAAGCTAAAAACTGGCCGTTACTACTTTCCCTACCACCCCGACTCGATTAACAAAGCCAGGGCGCTCCGCAAAAACATGACCCCAGCAGAGCGGCAGCTTTGGAGCTATTTGCGTACCTTGGTGCCCAGAGTTTTACGGCAAAGGCCGATCTCAACTCAACACGGTTTGCTTAAGAACACCATTAAAACCAAAAAAATCAATAAAAGGTGTTCCCTGAGCGGAGCCGATAGCGTAGCGTCGCCCTTCGGCGATAGGGAGCACCATTGGAGATCATTGAATTCATGGGGGTGGGGTTCGACTCCGCTCACCCACCCCGTTTAGTGGATCTTTAATAACTTAGCTAACTAGGAATCCAAAGAGCCAAAACGAGCCTTATAAGCAGCCAATTGAGCAGATAGCTCCAATACTTCTTGTTGTGCAGACATGGCATCCTGTTCAGCAATCCTCGCTTTATCTTGCAGTTCTACAGGCCACAGCAGCTTTTCCCCGGTATCTAATCGATAGAAGGCAACAAGAGCCGTCGGTGAACTTACCAGACTGTTATCTACCTCTAGCCTCAATTGCAATACCAAGCTAATATTGTCTGTAATCAGTTGGTATTCACCATTTTCTAATCGATAACCACGCAATTGATCCTTAATCCATTCACCCTTAGGGTCAAACTGCCAATACTCTTGCACTCCAATCTGGGCATAGAGTTGCTTCTTCGGCCCATCATCTTCCTTTTTAGTGCTAGGAGAAGTCATCTCAAAAGTAATGCTAGGAACAGAGCCTTCTTCCCAGATTTTGTAATTATCTCGGCCACCTGGTTCCACATCAAAAATGACAAATACATCTGGAGCGACCCGCTTGCTGGGGCTGCCCTGTTCGTAGTATAGGTACTGGTTGCCCAACACCGTTGCCTGTTGCCCCTGCAAATATAACCGGAGCACCTCGATCGTCATCAAAATAGCATACAGATGGGCAAAGGTCTCAGCCACGGGCTGTCCGTCTCCGGTAGGGTAATGAATGGCAGTATTAGTAGCAACCGTCATAGGCCACCTCTGACTGAGCAATAGATATTTGGTAATTCATTTTAACTCAACTGTTACATCGAACTTAAGCAATAGAACAACACTGATCTTGTAAAATGAATTAACTATCCTACCGTCACTTTTTATGATCACCCTCAGCCCCACCGAAATCTTCACAGCTCAGCAACTCTTAGCCAACTACGCACCAGCCCAAGAAACCCTCACCATCCTCATCGCCAATAATGGCGACTTCGCCGACTGCCTCGATCAACTATCCAAATCCCCCACCTTCAACGATCCCAGCACCAAAAAATCTCTCTGGGAAACCACCATCAAAGTCCTTCGCCAAGAACTCTGTAGCGACGAAGGCTGGCGCGGCAAAGTCAAAGAATATAGCAAAACCCCCGCTAGCGCTCCATTACTAACCGGCCTAATCGTCCACCTCGTCAGCGTCTCCCACCTCCAACTCGATCCCGGCCTCGCCACCTGCATTGCCCTCTATGTCAGCAAAGTCGGACTCAATATCTTCTGCGAACAGATCACACCCGATACCACCAAATAAATTACTTGTCGTTTACTGTTTTGATCGACTAACATCAAAATATCAACATTTTACAGCCGCGAGGAGCCAAACCATGACATTCCAAACAACTGCCTCCCGCCCTATCCGCTAGATCTTCCTTAATATCTAGCGTCGTCGTAGGGACAAATCACATCAACAACACTTAAAAACAATGCCCTACGAACAGCTAGCCATATCTAGTCCTGCTCCAGTTTTATCCTGGGCAGGACATCCCTTGGCTCATCAAGAAACTGCGATGGCCAAGAACGTCGCCTCCTTACCATTCGTCTACAAACACATCGCCCTCATGCCCGACGTGCATTTGGGTCGCGGAGCCTTAGTGGGTTCAGTAATCGCCACCAAAGCCGCCCTGATTCCTGCTGCCGTTGGGGTGGATATTGGCTGCGGCATGATGGCCGTCCAAACCCCCTACAGCGTCGATAAACTCAGTGACAAACTGAAAAAAATCCGCCTCGATATTGAAGCTGCTATTCCTACCGGCTTTGAGGGCAACAAAGAAAGTAGCCGAGAAGTGCAAAACTGGCAAGGCTGGCGCAGCTTTGCTGACCTACATCGGGGCGTGCGCGATTTAGAAAAAAAAGCAATCAAGCAACTTGGCTCTTTGGGTGGTGGCAACCACTTTATTGAAGTCTGCACCGATACCGAAAATCGGGTGTGGTTAATGCTGCACTCTGGTTCACGGTTTATTGGTAACAAAGTTGCTCAATGCCACATTGATACCGCGCGGGATTTAGCCAAAATGGCCAGAACTTCTTTGCCTGATAAAGACCTGGCTTATTTTGTCACTAAAACCCCAGAATTTGATGCCTACTGGCACGATCTGCAATGGGCGCAAGACTATGCCAAAGTGAACCGAGAAATCATGATGGCGCGGGTTGTTAAGGTGATTGAAAAACATCTGGGCGGCGGCAAAAAAATGAAGCCTTTGCTGGTGGTGAACTGTCATCATAACTATGCTGAAGTGGAGTGCCATTTTGGGGAAGATGTTTATATCACTCGCAAAGGTGCTGTACGCGCCGAAAAAGGTGACTATGGCATTATTCCTGGTTCGATGGGAGCTAAGTCTTTTATTGTGAAAGGCAAGGGCAATATTCAGAGCTTTTGTAGTTGCTCTCATGGCGCTGGGCGGATCATGTCTCGCACTGCCGCCAAAGATACCTTTTCTTTGGATGACTTTCTGGCTCAAACAGCCGGGGTGGAGTGCCGCAAAGACCCGGAGCTGATCGATGAGATTCCGGGAGCTTATAAGCCGATCGAGCAAGTGATGGCTAACCAATCTGATTTGGTAGAAGTTGTCGCTACCCTCAAGCAGCTTATCTGCGTCAAAGGTTAAACGATAAATCCCTTGTTTTGGGGCAACCTGGAAACAGAGGATTTTAATTTCTCCCCCAAGTTCTGACAAAATTGTGCCCACATTCTTGGCCATATTGATAGGCATTGACTAAGCCCGCTGGACTGGCCTTGGTAAAATCTACGCCCAATTGCCGTAAGTGAATTGCTGGTCTAATGAAATGAATTTTACTATGCTGCCATTGATCAGGTACAGCATCCAAATGAAACATATCCTGATACAGCGTTCCTGGCTCATTGGAAATAGCAACAACCTCACGATAGCCTTCTTTAGCCATGGCTAAAGCCGGACAAAGACAAGTGTAAGCCGCGTCAACGAAAGGTAAACCTTCGATCGATGCGGGTAAATCCCATGCGTGCATAATCCGCGAAGAAGCATAGGCCACCGCTGGATAGTTATTGGCAGTGATTCTGCGCTGGGGGTTGTGGCTGCGGGTGCTAAACAGGGTAAATTCCAGGTGTTTATCAACCCAGCTTCGATCTTTTTTGGCCGAAGACAACATCAGTTGTTTGCCGAGGTCTTTAGCTCGATCGGTTTGGGTAAGCTCGATCGCTTCTATCGTAACTACTTTATTGGTAGCGACATACAAAGTAGGTGTAGTTATATCAAACAAAGTTGACTTTAAAGATCTGCTGAACGATCGAATGCCCCGCTGCATCACCTTACTCATGTTCTGATTGGGTAACTGCAATGCTTCCCAACCCGCAATCCAATAGTCAGCACCCAATTCTGCCGATTGACCCAGTGCGGCCCAAGTCGCCGGAATTACCGAAGAAGAAGCGGCACCATAGGCATCAGCCTGAATACCACATTGCTCTAGGCCGGTGAGGACACCGTGAGCGAAAGCACCCTTAAAACTGCCTACCGGCGTAGCGATGGCTAAAGATTTACCACTCACTAGATGTTGGGGAGCTGTTGATGCCAAGTGGTAGATTGCTCATAGGCGTAAGCAGCCTGGAGCAATAGGTCTTCTCGCAGAACGTTAGCAATAATTTGAATACCGATCGGCATTCCTTGATCATCGAAACCACAAGGAATACTAATTCCGGGTAAACCAGCGAGATTTACCGGAATAGTCATTAAGTCCGAGAGATACATGCTTAAAGGATCAGCGGTTTTTTCACCGGCTTTAAAAGCGGTAGTTGGGGTGGTAGGTGTAATTAAAATATCTACTTTGCCAAAAGCCGCTTCAAAGTCATTTTTAATTAATGTCCGCACTTTCTGCGCCTTCAAATAATAGGCATCATAGTAACCAGCAGAAAGAGCATAAGTCCCCAACATAATCCGGCGTTTAACTTCAGCCCCAAAGCCCCCGGCACGGGTTTGGGTATACATCGACATTAAGTTATCAGTCTGCGCCCGAATGCCGTATTTCACGCCGTCATAACGCGCCAAGTTAGCCGAGGCTTCCGAAGGAGCCAGAACGTAGTAAGTAGGCAAACCATAGCGGAAACGGGGGCAAGAGATTTCTTGCACAGTCGCACCCAAAGATTGGAAATGGGCCACAGCGGCTTGCACAGCAGCAGCTACGATGGGATCTAGACCTTCGCCAAAGGTTTCGGTAATAATGCCAACTCTTAAACCTTTGGGTAACTCGGGTTTCAGGAGTTCGGAGTATTTGGGAATCTCGACTTTGAGGCTAGTAGAATCTTGGGGGTCATAACCAGCGATCGCCTCCAACAAAATTGCCGCATCTTCCACCGTGCGACCAAAGGGGCCGATTTGATCCAAAGAAGAAGCATAGGCCACCAAACCAAACCGGGAAACCAATCCATAAGTAGGCTTCAGACCAACCACCCCACAAAAAGCCGCTGGTTGGCGAATCGAGCCACCGGTATCTGAACCCAAAGAAACCACAACTTGATCGGCAGATACCGCAGCGGCAGAGCCACCAGAAGAACCACCAGGTACCCGGCTGGTATCCCAGGGGTTGGCGGTGACTTGGTAGCCAGAGTTTTCGGTAGAGCTGCCCATGGCAAATTCGTCCATGTTGGTCTTGCCTAGGGCAACGGCACCAGCAGCTTGCAGCTTGCCGGTAACAGTAGATTCATAAGGAGGCACGAAGCCTTCTAATATGCGGGAGGCGCAGGTGGTGGGAATGCCTTTAGTGCAGAGGTTATCTTTGAGAGCGATCGGGATTCCGGCCATCATGCCGATGGTTTCACCGGCGGCGATTTGGGCATCAACGACTCTGGCTTGGTTTAAAGCAACTTCGGAGGTAATGCAAAGGAAGCTTTTGAGCTGTGATTCCAGGGTTTGCAGTCGATCGAGTGCAGCCTGGGTGATTTCTACTGCCGATCGCTGTTTGCTGGTGAGCTGTTGATGTAACTCGCGTATGGATGCCATAGGTTCCTTTGCTGGGGTCGGGTGGCCGTTAAGCCATTTAGCATTGTAATGGATGATATGCTTTGATGCGCAACAAGCTTTAGACTGACGGTTCGCTCATTTTTGGAAGAGGTAGTAACATTGGGATAAATTCAAACACTGGACATGCTTACAACGCTGAAGATAGAACGGGTTGATGATATTCCATTGCTTCTAGCCCAGCTTAAACGAATGGGTGTTCAAGAGCTACTCGATAAGTCTTTTCCTACTCATGGAAATTGGCAAGGACTGAGCCTGGGTAATGTTGCCATAACTTGCTCACTCATATTTTGTCTCAGGCAGATCATTGCCTGAGCCATGTTCAGGTTTGGGCAGAGCATCGCCTTGAGAGCCTCGGTATACTTTTGGGTCAAGATGTTCGGGGTTTGGACATGAGCGATGATCGTTTAGAGAGTCTGCTGCGCTATTTGAGCGAAGACGAGCCTTGGAGAGACTTTGTGAAGGACTTAAGCCAACGTCAATTGCAGGTTTATGACTTAGGTGATTTCTCTCAAACAAAATACCAGCTATTCTAAAAGTTTAGTTGTCTGGCAGGTCGCGGAGTCGTTCGCGTAGCGTCTGCCTTCGCAGAAGCCAACGACAGCGGTGTACTTATTCATGGAAATCACCTAAGGCTGTTCAACAAAAAGATTGATCCGCTCACTTTTTTGGATTAACTATAATGTTAACGAACCACTTTTGCAGCTCAGGCAGTCGATCAATTTGCT
>JAYUSV010000180.1:0-6641 GCA_043755495.1 Synechococcales cyanobacterium | reverse complement strand
AGTACCACCATCACTAAAGACACCATCAATCAATTCTATCTATACAACCCCCGTAACCTTTATCAAAACTTTATTGTGGGGGTCAACGGCGGCGATCGCACTCTCTACACTTATTTAGGGCCATTGCAGCCTCGCTTAGGCAACGCGGTTTTCTCGAATGCTGGGGCGATATCGCCTTTGTTAAATGACCCCGAACTGCAATCGATCGGCATTGGTAGTCGTATTTTCTTGGGTGGCGGCATTGGTTACATTGCCTGGGAAGGCACTCAGCATTTTCCGCTGCAAAAGAGACTAGATAATCAAACCCCGGTTGGTCCGGCGGCGACTTTGGCGTTGGTGGGGGATGCCAAGCAGATGGATTCTAACTGGGTGCGGGGTTGTCATTTTAAAAACTATGGGCCCTCTTTGATGCTGGGTGTGGGGGTGCCGATTCCGATTTTAAATGAGCAGATTGCGGCTCGCTGTGCGATTACTGACGACCAAATATTGGCACCGATCGTCGATTTTTCGATTCCGCGTCGGGTGCGACCTACTTTTGGTCTCATTGATTATGCTCAGCTCAAGAGTGGCAAAATTAAAATTGAGGGACGGACGGTGAGGGTTGCACCTTTGGTGAGTTTGAGTCGATCGCTAGAGATTGCTCATTTACTAAAAGATTGGATTGTGGCTGGTAAGTTTACTTTGACTGCACCGGTGGCGGCTTTGCCGATCGATCGAACTTTTATCCCTCAAGACCGGCGCAGTAGTGAGCCATTAAACGATGAATAAAGCTCTAAACTCCGATCAGTTTGATGAGCAAGAAAATTGATAAGTATTTGGAGAAGATGATGGCTTTCACTAACTATAAAAGTATTGCCGATGTTTTACGTTCTTTTCCCGTAAATTACCAAGAACAGAATTTCATTCAAGATCTGGGCTTTGGCTGTGATGATTACTTTGTGTCTAGATTAAATACTCTTGTTCAAGAGGGGATTGTTTTTAATTCAGAATATGCCATCTGTGAAAACATTATCTCTCCAATTTTGACCGAGGTTTGGCGATCATATATGCAAAAGTTTTTGATTTGGAGTCATCAACCGCTCAATTATGATGAAAATTTGTCGGGTGTGCCAGATTATGTGGTGGCACAGCGTTCTTCTCGGGGAAAGGTGGTGTTAGAAAAACCCTTGATGATTTTGGTGGAAGCGAAGAAGGATAATTTTGAAGAAGGTTGGGGGCAGTGTTTGGCTGAGATGGTGGCAGCTCAAAAAATTAATGCTGATCTGACGAAAAAGCTGTTTGGGGTAGTTTCTAATGGCAAGCTATGGGAGTTTGGGGTTTTGGAAGCGGAGATGTTCACGAAAAATCGCAAGTATTATGTTTTAGAGAATTTGCAGGAGTTAATGGGAGCAGTAAATTTTTTGTTTGCTGAGAGTGCAGCTCAACTGTAAGATTTACCAGGATTATTATCAACTCCTAAAATGTTTCATCACTCAGTTCTGTGAAATATGATAGTTGTGCTGGGTTTAGTGCTGAAAACACATATCAAAAGATTCGTAACAGCCAAATGCAGCCGATCGCCTTCTTCCGCATAATAAAGAACCTGTATCCTCTCGTTCCTGCTTATATTTACATGGAAATTAAAATCATTGATAACTTTGACGGCGGCTTCACCCTGGAACCTGCTGCTCAAGCAGACTTATTTCAATCATTGACCAGCGAAAAATTCCTGCAACAGGTCACATCTCAAGCCCAATGTAACACAGTTAAGTTCACGGAACAGCTTTTTCAACCAGTACCTTACAGCGCCAACACCCCCCACGGAATGCCCGCCAGCTTTGAGCAATATTTCAAATCTCCTGACCATGTAATTATTAACGTGCCTGCAAACTTTATGTTTCATGCCAAGATTATGACACCTAGCCGTCTTTGTGCTGTTTACCAAAAAATATCAGAATAGCTGTCAATCAGCAAAAGGCCACAAGCCGCTAAAATGCTAAAGACCAAAGATTTATAGGGCACCGCCATGTCACAGACTTGGAGCCAACGCTTTGATGGAACACTCCATCCTGCCATCGTTGAATTCAACGCCAGCATCAGCTTCGACATTCAGCTCATTGAATATGACTTGGACGGCTCGATCGCCCATGCCCAAATGCTTGCTCATACTGGCATTATCAGCGATGACGAAGCTGAGCAATTGGTCGCTGGACTCCAACAAATTCGTCAAGAATATCGTGGCGGTCAGCTCTCCATCAGTCTAGACCTAGAAGACGTACATTTTGCGGTGGAAAAAAGACTGATTGCAATTGTGGGTGATGTGGGTAAAAAGCTGCACACTGCCCGCTCTCGCAACGACCAAGTTGGCACCGACACGCGCCTGTATCTGCGTGCCCAAATCGACGTTATTCGCCAGCAGTTGCGAGATTGGCAGCAAGTACTACTCGACTTGGCTAAAGAGAATGTGGAAACCTTAATTCCTGGCTATACCCACCTCCAACGTGCTCAGCCCATTAGCCTGGCTCATCACCTGTTAGCTTACTTTGAAATGGCCGATCGAGATTGGGAAAGGCTGGGTGATGTGCGCAAGCGAGTTAATATCTCGCCTTTGGGCTGTGGGGCACTGGCCGGAACTACTTTGAAGATTGATCGAGCTTTCACGGCTGACCTCTTAGACTTTGCTGATATTTATGCCAACAGTTTAGACGGGGTGAGCGATCGAGATTTTGTGATTGAGTTCCTCGGTGCGGCCAGTATTATCATGGTGCATCTCAGCCGCCTTGCGGAAGAAGTGATTTTTTGGGCGACTCAAGAGGCCGGGTTTATTAAGTTAACCGATCGCTGTGCCACTGGCTCTAGCATTATGCCCCAAAAGAAAAATCCAGATGTAGCGGAGCTGGTGCGAGGTAAAACCGGGCGGGTATTTGGTCATTTACAGGCGATGTTGACCATTATGAAGGGCTTACCATTGGCCTATAACAAAGATTTGCAAGAGGACAAAGAAGGGCTGTTTGATACGGTGAGAACGGTGCAGGTCTGTTTGACGGCGATGATTGTGTTGTTTCAAGAAGGTCTGGAGTTTCAGCCCCAAAGATTGGAAGCAGCAGTCAATGAAGATTTCTCGAACGCTACTGATGTGGCGGATTATTTGGTGACGAAGCAAGTCCCTTTTCGGGAGGCTTATGGCATGGTGGGGCAGGTGGTTAAAACTTGTCTCCAGGCTAATAAGTTGTTGAAGGATTTAACTTTGGCGGAGTGGCAGGCCATTCATCCGGCTTTTGAAGATGATATTTATGATGCCATTAAGCCTCGGCAGGTGGTAGCGGCTAGAAATAGCTACGGTGGTACTGGGTTTAATCAGGTGAGGAAAGCGATTGATCGATCGGAGCAAATCCTTTCTGATCCCTAAATATCCCGAAATTTCAGATATCTACAACTTGTCTACCATGATTTTGGTGCCATAAAAACTATTTTTGGAGCACCAAAACCCCCATGATGCCGCCAGCGATCGAATAATGTCGCGCCAGCCCAAAACCAGCACCGCGCCCCAGAGCCACCTGCTCATCACCCACCGGAAACTGCTCCACGCTGGGCATCAGATACTCGTACTCCGTAGTCATGTCATAACGCCGCGCCGTCGGCACCACTATATTATCTAAATACCAGCGCTGAAAATTAGCTGCCGAGGCATTATTGGGGCGATGAAAATCTAAAATTGCCACTGCGGCACCGGGCTTCAATACCCGTTTTAGCTCCAGTAAACAGCGCGGAATATCTACCACATTCCGTAAACCATAGCCCAAAGTAGCTGCATCAAAAAAGTTATCGGCAAACGGCAACTGCAAAGCATCGGCTTCTACCCACTCGATCGCACAGGGCAAATAAATTTTCTCCACCCGTCGTGCCGCATTCTCTAACTGCGCTGCGGCAAAATCGGCACCATAAACCCGGCCATTCTTGCCTACTCGCTTGGCCAATAGCTGGGCAATATCACCGCTGCCACAGCACAAATCTAAGCAGCAATCCCCTGGCTGGGCACCGCTCCAACTGACAGCCATCTGCTTCCAGACCCAATGAATGCCCAAGCTCAGGTCATTATTGAGTCGATCGTATACAGGGGCAATGCGATCGAACAGGTCACGGACATCTCGGTCAGAATAGTCGGCAGGAGGCATATAGCACAGCACAGAAGTCTCTTGCATTCTACCTTGAAGCTCCTTATCTCGCTTACTAGCTCTGGTTGTTTTGGGCAGTGGCCAAGGGTGTGTATCATTGGGCGGCGTAAAATGCATGTATCTCACTCACCGCGATGACGTGGCCGACCACCAAAAATTCCATGATCGGTTTGGCTGTACCCGTATTATGCACCAAGACGATGTTAGCAGCGACACCCAAATGGTCGAAGAACAACTCACCGGCACCGCAGATCTACAAATTATCCCAGTCCCCGGTCACAACAAAAGTCACACAGCGCTACTATATCGCAATGAGTTTTTGTTTACTGGCGACCATCTAGCCTATAGTGAAGGGCTATATCATCTCTATGCTTGGCCAGAAGTCTGTTGGTATTCTTGGCCAGTACAGTTAGCTTCGTTGCAAAAACTAACTCAGTACCAGTTTAGCTGGGTACTTCCCGTTCACGGTCGGCGTTTTCAGGCTTTTTCCACAGAAATGCAAAAATCTTTGGCTAAATGTTTAGCCTGAGCGCAAAACCAGTAAATATCAGAGATATGATGATAAATCACAAACCAGAAACAAAATTGCCATGAGCAAGATCGATCAATTAACTATCAAAGGATTCAAATCTATTCGACATCTCGAAAACTTTGAGATGCGTAATTTAAATGTGTTGATCGGTGCCAACGGCACTGGAAAAAGCAACTTTATTTCCTATTTCCAGATGCTAAGTGAACTCGTTGAACAGCGATTGCAGATCTGGACTGCTCAGCAGGGATCGTCTGATCGCATTGTGAGCTTTGGTATTAAAACAACTCAGATTCTAGAATCTTTCATTAGATTCGGAAATAATGGCTATGAATTCAAACTTTCTCCTACAATTGATGAAAAATTCGTTTTTTTAAGTGAGCAAGTATTTTTTGCTGGCGACTACAAAGCAGAAAACTGGGCATCTTTAGGCACAGGCCAAATGGAAGCAGAAATTAAAGATGCTAGTTTAAAAAAATCTGACTTGGTATCTAAATATTGTTACAAAGCAATTTCTAAATGGAGGATATTCCATTTTCATGATACTAGCGATACGGCTGAAGTTAAACGCCAACGTCCACTTCATGACTCTCAATACCTGCGTTCTAATGCTAATAATTTAGCAGCTTTTCTCCATCGACTAAAAAATGAATCTACAAATGAATATCGAAAAATCATTAAAGTTATTCGTTTAGTAATTCCATTTTTCGATGATTTCGTCCTAGAACCCCAAGAATCATCCAATGGAGAGTATCAAATTAGGTTGTTGTGGAAACAGAAGAGTAGTGATTATCCTTTATGGCCTAGTCAATTATCTGATGGTTCTTTGCGGTTCATTTGTTTAGCAACAGCATTACTTCAGCCGAAGCCACCAGATACAATTTTAATCGACGAACCAGAGCTAGGGCTACACCCTTACGCTATCACTCTACTTGGTTCACTGATCCGATCAGCTAGCCAACAAACCCAAATTATTATCTCCACTCAGTCAGTGGCATTAGTCAATGAATTCTTGATCGAAGATTTAATCATCGTAGAAAGCGAAGAAGGTGCCACTGTCTTTAAAAGATTGCCATCTAAAGATTTCCAAGCATGGCTAGAAGAATACTCCACCGGAGAGCTATGGGAAAAGAACCTAATAGGTGGGAGGCCACAATAATGGTTCGAGTATATGTAGTGTGTGAGGGGCAAACGGAAGAAACTTTTATTAAGGAAGTACTCTACGATTTATTTCTAGCTAAATCTATCTACCTACAGCCAGTTTTAATCGGTAAACCTGGCCATAAAGGCGGCAACTTCACCTTCGAACGGCTGTTAACAGATATCAAACCACTTCTTTTGGGTGATCCCGCTTCATATTGTACAACTCTATTCGATTTCTATGGGCTGCCTAACAATTTTCCAGGTAAGGATACAGCTCAAACAATGACTAACAGCAAAGACAAGGCAACATGTATTACTCAAGCCTTAATCGAGTCTCTCCGTGAAACTACAATTAATCCCGAATCTTTGCGTCGATTTATTCCTTATATTCAGATGTATGAGTTTGAAGGATTATTGTTCAGCGATTGCCGTAGTTTAGCATCAGCAATTGGCCAACCAAAAATGCGTTGCGATTTTCAGAATATCAGAGATAAATTCTTATCCCCTGAAGATATTAATGACAGTTATATGACAGCTCCCAGTAAACGAATTTGCAAGCTGTATCCCGGCTATGACAAGCCAATTCATGGTTCACTCGCCAGTCTAGAAATAGGCATTGATACTATTCGCAAAGAATGCACATTGTTCGATCAGTGGCTACAACAAATCGAAGCTTTACAGATAGCGGTTTAACGAAATGGAGGTTAGCTTTGATTCGGGTGCGTGTGACTTTCTACAGAGAAAAATTAGAATGGAAGAGTAGCAGTAAAACCAGAGGTGGTATATGAATACCGAAGATCAGGAAAGACTAAAGC
>JAYUSV010000179.1:0-6649 GCA_043755495.1 Synechococcales cyanobacterium | reverse complement strand
CAGCAATGGAGTTTTTCTGCGCGGCTCTGACTGCCCATTCTTGTGGCTTGACTGCACCTTCACTCATCCCCTTTTCCTAGACCTGAATACTTACATCTGAGCTAAAATCTAACTAACCGCAAATTCTGTATATTGTCTAACATGAGGAGCCTGGTAGGCCAGTACAATTTCTTGTTTGGGCACACCCTCTGCTACTAATTGATCAGCGATCGCATCTTCCGTCCCATCCTGTTGAACCCATATTTTTCCATCGATAATATCCACATGGATCGCACAGCCATAAATGCGAGTACTACCATTCTTCCACCCTAAATTAACCATTTGATAATGATCATTTTTCAGATCAAAAATAGTTTGACTAGTCACAGGATCTTGAGAAGAGCGAGATTCAGCTCTAATGGTTAACAATTTCTGAATTATTTCACGATACAAAGTTATCTTATCCATTGGATAGCCTCCTGCTGTTCGGTGTCATATATCAATAGAGGAATTTGGTTACGCTGAACCACCGTCTGAATGAATGGATATTTAAAGAAACGCTTATAAACATCTAGCGGTGCTGCCAAGTACAACAGCCGATTGGCATCTTCTTGTTCTAGGGCAATTCGGTAGTTTATAAATTGACCGACTGCTGTATGAAACTCAGAAATCGTGGAAGGTGCTAAAAAGGTCTTAATTTCAATCGCTATTTTCTCATCATCTTTTGTCGCTGCAATTAATCGCTCTGCTCCCAAGTCAATATAAAAGTCCACAAACCCCAAATCAATCCGGTAAGGATCATGCGTGATTGTCCATCCTTCATTTTCTAAGATGGTTCTCACTAGTTTATGAAAGAGGTCTTTGGTAGGCATTCTCGACGACTAACTAAGTTATTTAGGCATTCTACCATATCTCAAACTATGGCAAAAAAGGCTATGACCAGCCAGAAAATCTCTCGATTTTAGCGGCTGATGGCAGTGATCGACTCCCAGCAGCTAATATATAAACCTGTAGATCTCTTCTGGTTTCAATCTTATGGCTGCCCAAAAACTTAGCGGTGCTGAAATTCGTCAAAAATTCTTGGGCTTCTATGCCGATCTCAGATATCAACATATTCTAAATACTAGCCAAATCGCTGAGGCATAACATGAACATGACACAACTTAAAAACATTGTTAGGTATATTACCAACTCTCAAGGAGAGAAAACAGAAGTTATTATACCGATCGATTTTTGGAATAGCTTACTGCCAACGATCATTTTTGATGAAGTATCTTCTACAGACAGTGGACTTAGTTTGATCGATGAAGACGAACCAAAGTCTCAAATACTTGCCGATCTACAAGAATCAATCAGAGCAGCTAAAGCTGGAGAAACTTACCCTATTGCCCAATTGTGGGATAGTACAGAAAAATAGTCCATGACTGAAGTTCGTTTTACCAAACCTTTTCAGCGTCGTTTCAAAGCTCTTGCCAAACGCTACCGTAAAATTCAGCAAGATATCCAACCCATCGTTGACACCTTGCAAACCGGTGAGATTATTGGCGACCAAATTGCTGGCACAGACTTTATTGTATTTAAGGTCAGAGCTAAGAATAGTGATATCCCTGTCGGCAAAAGTGGTGGATATAGGTTGATATATCAGCTAATATCACCTGAGTGTGTTCTATTGCTCTTGATTTACGCCAAATCCGATCAGGAAGATGTTACTTCAGAGGAAATTGAAGATGCGATCCTTCAAATTTAGTTAACTAAAATCAAGCTCTCGAAACCATCGCAACTTGGTTTTCACATTTAGCAGAATATTCCATGGGTCATCTAGCCCCATAACATACCAAGCTCGCGCCTGAGGTAACGAAAAAGGCTGTAGCAAGCTAGAAAAGTCCTCGATTTTGTGGCTGATGGCAGAGATCGACCCCCAGCAGCTAATATAATGAAAAATCTGTAGATCTCTTCTGGTTTCAATCTTATGGCTGCCCAAAAACTTAGCGGTGCTGAAATTCGTCAAAAATTCTTGGGTTTCTATGCCGATCGAGGACATCAGCCCTTACCCAGCGGCTCCTTGGTGCCAGAAGACCCCACTGTATTGCTGACTATTGCCGGGATGCTGCCCTTCAAGCCCATCTTCCTCGGCCAAAAACCCTCCGAATACCCTCGCGCCACTACCTCCCAAAAGTGTATCCGTACCAACGATATTGAAAACGTCGGACGCACCGCCCGTCACCATACCTTTTTTGAGATGCTGGGTAACTTTAGCTTTGGTGACTACTTTAAAGAACAGGCGATCGAATGGGGCTGGGAAGTCTCTACTCAAGCCTTTGGCATCTCTCCCGCCAACTTAGTAGTCAGTGTTTATGAAGAAGACGACGAAGCCTTTGATATTTGGCAGAAAAAAATCGGTGTTAACCCCAAACGCATCAAGCGCATGGGTGCCGATGATAACTTTTGGGTATCTGGCCCTACTGGCCCTTGTGGCCCCTGCTCAGAGATTTACTATGACTTCCATCCTGAATTGGGTGACGACTATATTGACCTAGAAGATGATACGCGCTTTATTGAGTTCTATAACTTGGTGTTTATGCAGTACAACCGAGATGTAGATGGTCAACTCACTCCCTTAAAGAACAAAAACATTGATACTGGCATGGGTCTAGAGCGCATGGCGCAGATCTTGCAGCAGGTACCGAATAACTATGAAACTGATTTGATTTTCCCGATTATTCAAACCGCTGCAATGGCCGCTGGAGTCGATTATGCTACAGCTAATCTGGCTCAACTAGTTTCGCTGAAAGTCATTGGCGACCATGTGCGCGCTGTGGTTCACATGATTAGTGATGGTATTAGAGCCTCCAATACTGGACGGGGCTACATTCTACGGCGTTTAGTGCGGCGGGTGGTGCGGCATGGTAGGTTGTTGGGAATTAGTGGTGCTTTTATTGATGCTGTTGCTGAGACGGCGATTGCTATGTCTGAAACAGCTTATCCTGATGTACGCGAACGCGCCAGTAAAATCAAATCGGAACTACAGCGAGAAGAAGCCCAGTTTCTCAAAACCCTAGAACGCGGTGAAAAACTATTGGCTGAAGTAATCACTACAGTTAAATCGCAGCAACAAACAGTAATTCCTGGTGCCGATGCCTTTAAGCTTTATGATACCTTTGGTTTTCCATTAGAATTAACCCAAGAAGTTGCCGAAGAACAAGGCTTGACTGTGGATGAGGCTGGTTACAAAGTGGCAATGCAAGAACAGATTGATGCTGGTCGCGGTGCAGTGCAAGAGATTGATTTGACTGTCAGAGGGGCGATCGCCGAACTAGCTAAAAACCTTCAACCCACAACTTTCTTGGGATACAATCAAATTCAACACCATTCTAATGTCCTTGGTATGGTAGTTGCCGGTGCCATTAGCGAAGAAGCCGAAGCAGGCAGCAAAGCCCAAATCTTATTGGATTCTACGCCATTTTATGCTGAATCTGGTGGTCAGGTGGGCGATCGAGGTTTCCTCGCAGGCGAAGATCTCTTAGTCCAAATCGAAGATGTGCAAAAAGAAGCTGATTTCTTTGTCCATTTTGGCACAATAATTCGCGGCAGCCTCCGCCAAGGCGACCAAGTAAATGCCCAGGTAGATGGCAACTATCGCCGCCGGGCTCAAGCTAACCACAGCGCTACTCACTTACTCCAAGCCGCCCTCAAACAACTATTAGACCCTGAGATTTCCCAGGCGGGATCTTTGGTGGACTTCGATCGACTGCGCTTTGATTTCAACTGCCCTAGACCACTGACTGTCAAAGAAGTCCAATCCGTCGAAGATCTGGTGAATACCTGGGTATCTGCTGCCCATAGAGCCGAAGTGGCCGTAATGCCGATCGATGCCGCTAAAGCCCAAGGTGCCATAGCAATGTTTGGTGAAAAATATGGTGCTAAAGTGCGGGTGGTAGATTTCGGGGGAGTTTCCATGGAACTCTGCGGGGGCATCCATGTGGATAACACCGCCGAAATTGGTGCTTTCAAAATCATCTCCGAAGCCGGTGTGGCTGCTGGCATCCGCCGGATCGAAGCGGTAGCTGGGGCGGCGATTCTGGACTATCTAAATGTCCGAGAAAGCGTAGTGAAGGAGTTGGGCGATCGATTTAAGGCCAAGCCTAATGAAATTGTCGATCGGGTCACTGCTCTCCAAGAAGAACTCAAAGCCAACATTAAACAGCTAACCCAAGCTCAAGGTGACTTAGCCATTCTAAAATCTGAGCAACTACTAACTACTGCTGAAAAGGTTGGTAACTACTCCATAGTTGTAGCTGAGCTGGGTAATGTGGATGGTACAGCTTTGCAAACTGCGGCTGAACGTTTACTACAAAAGCTGGGAGTGGGAGCGGTGGTCTTGGCTTCAGTACCTGCACCAGATAAGGTGAACTTGGTGGCAGCTTTCAGTAAAGAGGTCAATGATAAAGGCTTGCAGGCTGGTAAGTTTATTGGGTCGATCGCCAAAATTTGCGGTGGCGGCGGTGGTGGTCGTCCTAATTTGGCGCAAGCCGGTGGTAAAGACCCCAGCCAAGTAGTGGCAGCTTTACAGCAAGCTAACGCTGAGCTAACTGCCGGATTGCAGTAGAACTATAGTTGTGGGTTCTGCAATCTCCACAGCCATAGCAATTTTTTGAACTGATTGCTAGTCTGCGATAATCACCGCATCTACTTCGATTTCGATCAGCATTTTAGGATCAATCAGCCGACTAACTTCTACCATCGTAGTCGCTGGACGAATTTCGCTGAAGAACTCACCATGAGCTTTACCTGCTTGCTCCCATTCGCTGATGTTAGCCATGTACATGCGAGTACGTACCACATCTTTCATGCTAGCTCCGGCTTTAGCCAAAGCGGCTTCAATATTTTGCAGAGTTTGACGAGTTTGCTCATAGACGTTGTCGGCTAGATTTCCTTCGGCATCGCTGCCGGTGGTACCAGATACCGAAATTTGGTTGCCGATTTTTACGGCGCGAGAATAGCCGATAATTGGCTCCCATTTAGAGCCAGTAGCAAAGTTTTCTCTTTTCATGAGGTTAGGTAATTTTTGATATGGATTTTGATTTTACCGTTTTTGTTAAAATCAAAATCAACATACTACTGCTAGTTACAAATCTTAAACCTCAGATATCTTCAGCTTTTTGCACCTCAGATACTGTATAAAGCGGCCTGCCCTTGACCTCCTCATAAATTCGCCCAATATATTCACCCAAAATACCAATACTAAAAAGCTGTACCGCCCCCAAGAAAAAAATCGCAATCGCAATCGTAGCCGTACCATTCAACGGCGATCGAGGAGTTACTAGCCGCCAGTAGAGCACCAAACCCGCCATTACAATCGACAAAAATGCCGAAAACAACCCCAAATAAATCGACAACCGCAGTGGCACCTGGGAAAAAGAGGCCAACCCATTCAGCGCCAGTGCCAAAGACTTAGCAAAGGTATACTTCACATCTCCGGCAAACCGAGGCTCTCGATCGAACAATAAAGCAGTTTGCCGAAAACCCACCCAAGATCGTAGCCCCCGTAAATAACGATTTCGTTCGGGCATTCCATTCAATAAATCCACCACCTGCCGATCTAGCAAACAAAAATCTCCAGTATCGGTAGGAATATTTACATCTGCCAAGATCTTTAGTAGCCGATAAAAAACAAAAGCCAGGAGTTTTTTAAGCCATCTCTCCTGTTGGCGACGAGTACGTTGGGCATAGACCACCTGATAACCCTCTCGCCACAATCGCAACATATCAGGAATTAACTCTGGTGGATCCTGAAGATCGGCATCTAACACAATCACCGCGCGCCCTTTGGTCTGTTGCAAGCCAGCCGTTACGGCAATTTGGTGACCAAAATTGCGGGCAAGGCTCACATAGCCTACCCGCCGATCTTGTTGGTGCAGATCTCGCAGCAGATCAATGGTGTGATCGCTGCTGCCATCATTCACCAAAATCATCTCTCCCGGCAGCTCCAACCCATCCATCACCGCACTCAATCGCCGGTACAACTCCGGGATATTGGCAGTCTCGTTATAGACCGGAATTACTAGCGAATAATCAGGCATGAGGAATTACAGCAATACAATCAATTTCTACCAGCACATCTTTGGGCAGTCGAGCTACTTCTACGCAGGCTCTAGCCGGTGCGGTATCTGCATTGAAGTACTTACCATAGACCTCATTCATGGCCGCAAAGTTGTTCATATCTTTGAGAAACACCCCAGTTTTAACCACATCTTCCCAAGAAGCACCGGCTTGCTTGAGAATAGCCGCTAAATTGGCCATTACCAGTTCGGTTTGCTTTACTACGTCCCCCGTATGGACTAATTGATTGTTGCTGGGGTCGATCGAAATTTGCCCTGAAACAAACAGCATTTTGCCGCTGGCGGCGATCGCCTGGTTATAAGGCCCAACTGGGGCTGGAGCTTGGCTGGTTGTAATGATTTCTCTGGTCATGATGGTTTATACAAGCTCTATGAAGTGCGATCAGATTTTAGCCGCAATTGTCCCTGCCACAAAAATACTTGGTAAAAACTCGCCAAATCCACCAAAACTTGCTATGCTTAGTCCTCGGCGGCAGCATCGCCAAGTGGTAAGGCAGAGGTCTGCAAAACCTCCACCCCCGGTTCAAATCCGGGTGCTGCCTTTGTTTTAA
>JAYUSV010000178.1:0-2299 GCA_043755495.1 Synechococcales cyanobacterium | reverse complement strand
ATAGATAATGTTAACCAATGGGTTCGACTCCGCTGACCCATTGGTCAATAATTACTTGCCGTGTCATCGCTGTTGTGAGGTTGTTGGTCAGGCTGAATTCTGCGTCAGTCAACGAATCACTGGCACTAAGCTAGAATAGACTGCAACAACCTTTCTGTAGACATGTATGAACTGGTGGCAGCAGCTTAAGACCAATAACCTGGCTCGACTGGGTGGCATTATTTTAATATTGCTATATACTATCTCGATCGGGGCAGAATTTGTTGCTCCTTATGATCCCTACAGCTCTCAGAAAGATGGCTCATTGCTGCCGCCTACTGCCATTCATTTCAATAATCCTGAAGGCATATTTTTAGGGCCACATGTGTATCCCATTACTCAAGGGCCAACAGATATTAATACAGGCGATCGAAAACTAGAGATCGACCACACCAAGCCTTCTCCTTTACGTCTGTTTGTCAGCGGTGATCCTTACAAGCTATTTGCCATTCAGATTCCCACTTTTCCCCAGTTGGGAGCAGCAAAACCCAGCAAAAATGCCGCCAAGAGCAAAGACATTACCATCTTTCCTGGCATTGATAGCAATCTACACCTGTTTGGTACTAATGGCTCTGGCAGAATTAATTTATTTGGCACCGACGAACAAGGGCGCGATCAATTTAGTCGGATGGTTTATGGTAGTCGGATCAGTTTATTTGTGGGCTTAGTAGGGGTTGGTATTTCCTTTCCATTAGGGACTTTGGTCGGTGGCATCTCTGGTTACTTTGGTGGTTGGACTGACACCATTTTGATGCGCATTGCCGAAGTCTTGATGACCATTCCTACTCTCTATTTACTGGTGGCCTTAGCAGCAGTGTTGCCACCAGGAATTTCTAGTGCTCAGCGCTTTTTGTTGATTGTGGTAATTACTTCCTTCCTAAGATGGGCTGGGCTAGCCAGGGTAGTCAGAGGACAAGTGCTGTCGCTAAAAGAGCGAGAATTTGTGCAGGCGGCTCAGGTATTGGGGGCACATCCGCTGTACATCATTACTCGCCATATTTTGCCTCAAACTGCGACTTATTTAATCACGGCAACCACTTTGGCTATTCCCGAATTTATTATTTCAGAGTCGGTGCTGAGCCTCATTGGTCTGGGGATTCAGCAACCCGATCCTTCTTGGGGTAATTTGCTATCGATCGGCGGCAATACTTCGATCTTAACTTTCCAACCTTGGTTGGTGTGGCCACCAGCTCTCTTGATTATTCTGGTCGTATTATCCTTCAACTTGTTGGGTGACGGTCTACGAGATGCTCTAGACCCACGTAGTATGCGTCGTTAATATCAATATTTTTGTGCTTAATGCCCTCATAAATCGTCTGGTGATCCCAAGGAGGGCATTAAGTTATTAGCTTTTCCTGGCGGTAAGTCATAATTTGCGACTAAAATCTACGAGACGAGCACCAACTTGAGCGTACCTATGCACAGCAGCATCGGCATGTAGGTCTGATGCAAAGTTGGTGCCTCGCAAGTCCTTCTATTACTGGCTCTATGTCTCATCCTTTATACATCGCTTTTATTTGGCATCAACATCAGCCGCTCTACAAGTGCCGTGATGGTAAATATCGGCTACCTTGGGTGAGACTGCACGGCACCAAAGATTATTTAGATCTAATTCTGCTGCTAGAAAAGTACCCCAAGCTGCACCAGACCGTAAATTTAGTGCCTTCGCTGATCGAGCAGTTGGAAGATTATATTGCCGGTACGGCTTTTGATCCCTACTTAGAATTGGCTCTGATGCCAGTCGATAAACTCACGACTCAACAGCGGCAATTTACTATCCATCACTTTTTTGATGGTAATCACCACACCTTAATTGATCCTCACCCCCGCTATAAAGAACTCTATGATCAATGCCAGCATCACGGTGAATCTTGGTGTCTAGATAACTGGCAAGAGCATGATTACAGCGACTTATTGGCTTGGCATAACATCGCTTGGTTCGATCCATTGTTTTGGGATGACCCAGAAATTGCGGGCTGGTTGGCTAAAGATCGGGGCTTTACCCTCAACGATCGACAGCGAATTTATTCTAAGCAGCGCGAAATCATTGGCCGAATTTTGCCGCAACACCGCAAAATGCAAGAGACTGGTCAGCTAGAAGTCACTACTACTCCTTACTCTCACCCTATTTTGCCACTGTTGGCTGATACCAATGTGGGGCGAATAGCAGTGCCAAATATGGCTTTACCGCAGCAGCGCTTTAGTTGGGCTGAAGATATTCCTCGGCACTTAGGTAAAGCTTGGGATATTTATACCGATC
>JAYUSV010000177.1:0-2302 GCA_043755495.1 Synechococcales cyanobacterium | reverse complement strand
TGATCCCGGAGGTGTTGCGGTTTGCGATGATTCCTGATGCGATCGCCTTTGGCGCAAGCGGAGCTATCGCGGCTAATTTGCGGTTGATTTTATATGGGCTGCTGTTGGTGGTGATGATACATGTGCGTCCCCAAGGAGTTGCGGGAGATTATCGGGTGGATTGAGGGATTCAGGAAGCTGTTTTTTGAGTATTTCTATCTTTTGCGACTATCATTTGTATGAATAGTCTTATTGATACACATGATATGAGAACCAACATACTTATTGATGATGATTTGATGGAGGCGGCGATGCTGGCTACTGGAGTGAGGTCTAAGAAGGAGACTGTGGAGCTGGGGCTGCAAACTTTGGTGCGGCTATATCAGCAGCAGGGTATTAGAGATTTTAAGGGCAAGCTTCAGTGGGATGGGGATTTGGATGAGATGAGAAACGACTGATGATTATTGTGGATTCTAGTGTTTGGATTGATTACTTTAAT
This sequence comes from Synechococcales cyanobacterium, assembly GCA_043755495.1. Lineage (GTDB taxonomy): Bacteria > Cyanobacteriota > Cyanobacteriia > Cyanobacteriales > Chamaesiphonaceae > JAAFHZ01. The sequence goes on along the minus strand of JAYUSV010000177.1, from coordinate 1,824 downwards.
GGTAGAGATATCCCGGAGGTTGCTACGCTCGATTCTCCTAACGGAGACGCTACGCGAACGGCTGTTGGAAACAGAGCTGTTGGGGGTTGGTGATCTGATTTTGGCTGAGGTGTTGCAGGGTTTTCGTCAGGATAAGAATTATCAGACGGCCAAGCGGTTGCTGACTTCTTTGACGTTGTTTGAGATGTTGGGTGTGGAGATGGCGATGAAGAGTGCAGATAATTTTAGGGATTTACGCAAAAAAGGGATCACGGTGCGGAAGACGATTGATGTGATGATTGCGACTTTCTGTATTGAAAACGGTCATAAGCTACTGTTTTCAGATAAGGACTTTGCGCCTTTTGTGGAGCATCTGGGCTTGATGGCGGTGGAGTAATAAATTTATGTCTCAATTTCCTCATGATCGATTAAACAAGAATCTTTTTGAGCTGTGCCTGTCTGATTTTGGTGAGGTCAGCTTGCAGCGTCCAGTTCAGGCTGAGACGAAGTTTATTGATATTTACTTTACGCCTCGGGTGCCGATTCCGGCGGACTTGGGTTTGCTGGCTCAATGTGTTAGCCATAATCAGGTGGCTTTTGAGCCTTATCGAAATCCGGTGGAGGTTGATGATGTCCAAGCTTGCGTCATTAAAATTCTGGAAGTTCAGCAGGAGCTGAATAGGTTGGAATCTCAGCCGGTGCCCCAGGCTTTTATGTGGATCATTACGCCGACTTTGGCTCAGCACAAGTTGGATAAGTTTGGGGCGGTGTGTGATGAAGCTGTTTGGGGTAAAGGGGTTTACATTGCAACAGAGGGTTTCCAAATGGGGATCATTGTGGTTCACAAACTGCCGGTGATTCCAGAAACTTTATGGTTTCGGTTGATGGGTCGGGGTAAGGTACAGCAGCAGGCAATGGCGGAAGTAGCTGCATTACCTGATGATCATATCTATCGTACTAATGCCTTGAGTCTGCTGTTATCCTATACAGTAGAGTTAGAAGCCAGACAAGATACTGAACCTGAAGAGAGGGATTTAATTATGCAGTTATCACCTTTGTTGTTGGAACGTTTGGAAGCTGCTGAACAGCGGGGAGAGCAGCGGGGAAAACTCCAAGGTAATCAAGAAGGAAAACTTCAGGGCAATCAGGATTTGGTGTTGCGCCAGCTCGGTAAGCAGATGCGGGTGGCGGTGCCGATTGAGCTAGCCGATAAAGTTAGGGCTTTGTCGGTGGAGCAGGTAGAGGCTTTGGGTGAGGCGCTGTTAGATTTTCACGGGGTGGAGGATTTGGTGGTTTGGTTGGGTGAGGAGTAGCTGGTGCCTCGTAGTGATATTGATCGCATCAGAGAAAAAATCCGACTTTATCAGTACGATATGTCAGCTCACGCTATGGAAGAGATGGCTGAAGAGTGGTCTATGAAGTCGTCACTGAACTTGAGGTCTAAAAATATGTCCGGTTACAGATGTGAATATTGTGAAGGAACTGTGCAGCCTCGCACTGTTAAGCAGGAGGCTTTTAAGCACCGGGATGGATTTGTCATTTTAGAGAATGTGGCGATTCAGCAAAGCTGAGGCTTCGCTAACGGGGTCTGTAATAATTGCGGCAACCGATATTATTCAGCTAATATTTTGCATACGGTTAATGCCGTTGCAACTGGGAGCAAATCACCCGAGAGAACAGAGCTAATTCCTGTTGTTCATCTAGAATCAGCGTAGGTCGAGCAATCAAGAGGCCGATCTTGTTTCGCTTTGTTCGATGTGACGACGTAATACTGAGTTGATCAGTGATTTGTATTCGCTGCCTTGGGCTTGAAACCATTGAAGTACGTCTGGGTCAAGTTGAATG
>JAYUSV010000176.1:0-6665 GCA_043755495.1 Synechococcales cyanobacterium | reverse complement strand
TCGGTGTTCCTGGAGGAGTTGGTGTTCCTGGAGGAGTTGGTGTTCCTGGAGGGGTCGGTGTTCCTGGAGGAGTCGGTGTTCCTGGAGGAGTTGGTGTTCCTGGAGGTGTTGGTGTTCCTGGGGGGGTTGGTGTTACCGGAGGAGTTGGTGTTCCTGGATTTCCGGCAATAGGATCTTTGATATTCAAAGCAGCCTGTACCATGGTGGGATCTAAATGTCCCAAACCTTCATTGTTGGGTGAGACTTTTAGAATTAATGATTCTGAGCCTTCTGTCCGGGTATCAGTGTTGGTTTTGACCCGCACTTGAGCAGAAGTTAAACCGGGCTTGAAGGCAAAGCCAAAATTGTCATCTTCGATCAGCTTTGTCCAATTTCCGCCATTGTCGATCGACACCTCCAAAGTATTTGGGTCGTAATCATTAGCCCGATCGGTGGTGCCATCAACCAAGTTAAACTTCGCCCAACTCCACTTGTAATCGCTGTTTTTGTCTACCGAAACAGTCCAAGAAGCAAATTCGCCTTCAAATTTATCGCCGTTCGACACTACCGAAATCTTCTGTACGTCATCGTCTAGAATCAAGGCGTTGCCAACCACAGCACCACCGCCAAATCCGGCCACGGGGGTAGCGGTGAGAGTGAAATTTTCCCGATCGGTGAAAATATTTCCTGGTGCCAGGTTAGCATCGACCACATTGTCGTCAACAGTCTTGACCTTTAAGTATAAGCAATCAGTACCTGGCTCAAAGCTAATTTCACTGCCATTGGTAAAAGATTGATAGTTGGTGCCATCTACAGAATATTGCAGACCATCTAATGAGTAATCGCCCGGAGCGATAGCCGTACCATTTGCCACGGTGAGCTTGAGCTTGTTTCCTTTGTAAGCTGCTGAGCTAGTGCCGATCGTAAATATGGCATCTTGTCCTTCTTTAACCGAAAAATCTCTGATTTCTAAGGTTGGTAGGCTCAAAGGTTTCTTGTTCACTGTGTTATCTCCACAAAATTTATCGATGTATGTATCAACGATCGCACCCAACCGGGTATCCAGAGAATTATAGTGACATATCTGGTCATTAATTAACAACCATAATATGTATTCGATCTTGACCGGTAACATCAGTTAATACAGTTAGGCATAGACAGCAGGAGCTTTACGGTAGAAGCTGAGCAAAATTTGGATCTGGTTTTTCAGCCAAAAACATCAAGCTAAATATAGTTAGTGAATCAGCAAATTGGCTGAACATGCTGCGCAATTATCGTAAAGCAAAGCCAGCATTTTAGCGCTGGCTTTCTCGGAAAATTAAGGAGTCTAGGAATTCAATTCTCCAGGCTTAATCACGATTTGTTTGCTCTTACCTCGACGCTCGATCGTCAGATTTAATCTTTTGCTGACCTGGCTATTTTCTACCAAGGTTTGCAGTTCTTCAGAGCTAGCAACAGGTGTACCATCTACATCTAAGATCACGTCGCCTCGGCGCATTCCGGCGCTGGCTGCGGCAGTGTTTGGTAACACCCGCACTACCAAGACTCCATTGACTTCGGGCACCCGAAAAGCCGAGTTGGGGTCGGTATTGTTTTCGATCGCCAACTGGGGTGTAACCGTGGCCATTTGAATTCCTAAATAGGGATGAGACACCTTCTCGCCCTTGGCCAACTGTATCGAAATGGTCTTGGCCTTGTCGATCGGAATGGCAAACCCGATGCCAGTTGCGTCTGCCCGAATGGCAGTATTAATGCCAATTACTTCGCCCTGACCATTCAACAATGGCCCACCAGAGTTGCCAGGATTAATCGCTGCATCGGTTTGAATGAATTCAATCCGTTTATCACCCATGCCGATCGTGGCGCTGGAGCGCTTGAGAGTGCTCACAATTCCTAAAGTTACGGTGTTATCTAAACCCAAAGGATTCCCCACCGCGATCGCCCAGTCTCCCACCTGCACATCATCCGATTTGCCCAAGGGTGCCACAGGCAAGTCTTTGGCTCCGCTAATTTTGACCACGGCTAAATCAGTCACAGGATCTACGCCTTGAACTTTGCCATCAAAAGTGCGGCCATCTTTGAGGGTTACGGTCACTCGATCGGCTTCGTTAACCACATGGGCGTTGGTTAACAACACACCTTGGCTATCAATAATAAAACCAGAGCCTTGACCACGCATTTTTTGCTGCTGGGGTTGCATGGGCATCCCAAACATAAAGTCTTCTAGAGCAGGGTCTATTTTCTGGCTCACTGTTTTTTCAGTATCGATCCGCACCACTGCCGCGCCAACTTTACGCACTGCCGCTGCTACAAAGCTACTGCCATCATTACTGGTGGTTTTAATTAAGGTGCTAAGCGGTGGGCTAATAGCTGGCGGCGATAAACTTGGTGTGGGGATAGCAGATACTTCGGCAGCAGCCGGTGGCACCCACCACAGGCAGATGGTCCAAAGCAAAGCTGCAAAGAAACGAGTCAAGCGGGAAATATTCATGGGGATGTCTGTTGCTCGAATGTCTTTTCTAATTTTGACTAATTTTGCCGGTACGGGTAGGCAAGACACCATACCATCAAGCAATTGTTAGGCACGTTTACGGCGCTGTATTAAATTCTAGCGGCAAAATTCTTTCCTTCCCAGCTTCTGGCTGAACATTCGGAATATACGAATTTTGGAGTGTAGCCAACCTCACCTTTTTTTCTGGGAGGTCTGGCATGATTGTAAATGTCGAACCAACCAAACAGGTTTAAAGAAATGAACTTTTCCATCCAATCTCTCTACAACTGGTATCGCGGTCTGTTGCAAAATCCGAAGTATCGTTGGTGGGTAGTCTTGGCATCTGTGGCTTATATCGTTAGTCCGATCGACATTTCACCGGATGTTTTCCCGGTTATTGGTTGGATCGATGACAGCATTGTGATTGGTCTTTTGGTTTCTGAGCTGTCTCAAATAGTCAGCGCCAAGCTGAAAGAGCGCAGTACCCGAGTGAGCGATCCGACTAAGACCGGTGAACCCGAGTCGATTGATATCAACGCTGTTCAGCTCGACTAGTTTTGTCCGAAGGCAAAGATGTTTTTCTTTTAATGGCGATCTGCTATCAGCAGGTCGCCGTTTTGTTGTTTGTTGATAAACTGGCAAGACCTCTAAAATTTTGCCCATGTTGACTGCTGCGCTTATTACTGCTGCCCAAGCTTTGACCGAAGATACTTCGGTTTCCCAGCTCGATCGACTGCAATTTCAATCTATATCTAGTCAGGGACAAGAGATCTCTACTAGCTATGTGCGTTTGGGCAGTGGCGGTACACCGACTACAATGATTCTGTGGGGACGGCAGGATCAGATTTTGGGAGTGAAAGATGCCGATCGATTCCAGCACCTACTACCACAGAGTAAGTTGGTGTGGATAGAAAACTGTGGGCATGTGCCCCATCTAGAGCAGCCCCAGGTGACAGCAGATCTGATTCGATTGACATATTCCTCTACCTGAACCGAGGAAATCATTGCACTTGACAAGAACATGCTGTATGTTTTTCTTGGCTTTCGCTACCCAATATTTGCTGCATCTTAGCAGAAATATTGCGCGACTTGCCAGACAAGTGCCTGAACGAGTTCAGGCAAAACTGTCGCAGGTTTTGTTCAATTTCTCTTACAGCATCTGTTGCCTAGCAGAAAGCAAGTCTGTTATGCAATATGCTTTGCGATTTTCTGGACGATGTTAACTACATTAGCTATGCCATTTTCAGCTTGAATTTTTTCTCCTAGCAGGGCTGCTTGTTGGCGGATTGATCGATCATTAACAGCCTGATGAATCGCTGCGGCTAACTTTTTAGCGGTTAGTTGTTTACGAGGGATAGGATCTGTGCCAACCCCTAATTCTGCTACTCTTCGCCCCCAAAAAGGCTGATCACCAAAGAATGGAATAATGATAGTCGGCACCCCAGCCCGCAATCCGGCGGCTGTAGTGCCAGCACCACCATGATGAACGACAGCCGCGACACGCGAAAATAGCCAAGAATGAGAGATTGAATCCACAATAAAAACAGTATCCGGTAGATCAGTTTTGCTCAAACCACCCCAGCCGGACTGCAAAATAGCTCTTTGTCCAGTGAGAGCGATCGCCTGTAAAATCAAATCAGCAGTCTGTTCTGGGTTACGGCTCCCCATACTACCAAAGCCGATATAAATAGGCGGTGTACCACGGTCTAAGAAATCCACCAAAGCTGCTGGTGGAATCCAATCTGCTGCTTCATCTAAAAACCAATAACCAGTAATACAAGTATTTTTCCAATCAGCAGGCTTGGGCATGATCGATGGACTGAAACCATAGAGAATGGGATAACGCCGAAGATGAGACGAGTTATACAGTCCCCAAAATGGAGCCGCTGGTAGATCCAGCACTTTTTGTCGTGCTAGCCGATCGCCTTTCCGAGCACCCTGCCACATAATCTGGCGAAAAAAAACATGAGACAACCAATTCACCAAACCACCAAATTTAGAGACAAATCGCGGAAACAGAATCGCTGGAAAAGCTTTTGTGGGTGTAAAGGGGAAAACATATGCCTGAAGCAATGGTAACTCCAGCTTTTCGGCCAGAGCGAGAGCTACGAACAGTCCACCTACACCGGCAATGAGCAAATCCATGCCTTGACAAGCTACTAAACCATCTTCTGCCCAGTCGAGCGCCGCCTGTTGAGCGGCTTTAGATGTATAGGCTGTAATAGCAAGAAAATTCCCTTTCTCTAACAACTCACGCAATTTTGGGGATTCCATGATGGCTTGCACATTTCCCCGAGCTGGCCAAAACTCTAACCCGTAGGAGTTCACTAATTGTTCGAAATTTTCGTGAGTGAGCAGTCGAACCGAGTGACCTACAGCTTGCAAGCCTTTGCCTAAAGCAAGATAGGGTTGCACATCGCCTCGGGTGCCCATGGCAATAATTGCAATTCGCATGAATCACACTCCTGTTATTAATGAATTAAATAATTATGTAGTTGGAGCAATACCAATCCACAGCGTTTCAATGAGATTATGAATAAAAGTGGTTGGCTCAATTGGTTGACTGGTTGGTAGTGATGACGCTATTGGCCACTCGCCAGCAATGTTTTGAGTCACGACATAGTGCGTCATTGCGCCAACTACCAGGTGAGCAACAGTTATCGCATCGCATGGTTTGAGATGACCTTCGATGATTGCTCGATCGAGGTATCCGGCCAATAACTGAGTGTGTCGCACCGGTGGCGGTGGCACGACAGGTAGATGTGGTGAATTAGCTTGAGTCATCATCATGAATACCCTGGGCATCACTTCCAGATAAAAATCTAGCATTTGTCCACAGATCTCAATTAGTTCTGCTTTGATAGCTTCGGTGGGTGTGTGATTAGAGAGCGTATTTACCCACTCTCGCACCTCGGTAATGCCCATTGCTGCTAAAAATAGCGCATGCTTGGTCGTGAATCGTTTGAAGATTGCGGCTTCCGAGATGCCAGCTTTTTCAGCGATCGCCAAGGTGGAAGCATTGCTGCCTTGTGCTAAGAAAATTTGCCGAGCTGCTGCCAAAATCTCTTCGTTGGTAATTTTGGGAGGTCTGCCCATAAGGATGCAAGTGACTACTTATTAACAATAGAGTTGATAGGATCGTTTGATTTTCATACTTATGGGTGCAGATAGCAATGCCTTAATACTTGGTTGCTGTCCAGTTTTTCCGTCCCTTCTGAGGTATATCAGCGACACCTTTCATCGTCTCACCATCTACTGTACCAGCAAAATTCAAACTTCTTGAACCGAATTTGGCTGAAAAACTCACTTTATTTCTTTTCACGGTGCCGGTTAGTGGAAAATTACCTAATGGTGCCCTAAAAGTACCAGTAAGCGTATTACCTCTTTGAATCAATGTGTAAGTAGGAGACAGATTTTCACCAATAACTGACATTTTCCAATCACCTTCAACGCTTGGAGCTTGAGCCAAAGCAACGTTGGAAAATAAGACCGATGATATAGAGCCAATAAAAAGCAAGGAAAGATAATTAGGCATAGTTTACCTCAAGTATGGATAAAGGAATGAATCTAGTAAGTGACCACTTACTTACTAATGTATAAAGCATTTGCGGGATTGTCAAGTGGCGGTAGATTTCCCAACCATTGCGAATAAGTACGCCCATTAATTGGTCACTACTTCAGCGGGCAGTTAAACTAATGCCAATGCCCCAAGAGTAATTAAGGTGTTTTGGGTGGCGATCGACAAACCACTGACCTTGGTGATATTCATCCCTTGGTGGGGCTTGGGTAAAGTTATAGTTTGAATGCATTCTAATGACTTTAAATCCCACAGTTTGATGGTTTCATCTTGGCTACAGCTATAGCAGGAATGGCTCTAGGATCTTGCAATTTGCCTAACGATTCGGATGATTGCTTCTGGGTTGGGGCCTGTAAGGGCGGTGATGAGCGCTATATTGAAGCGTTGGTTATGGAGTACTCTCGTTCTGGAAAGAATGTTGCTTCTTCGCCTGTGAAAAAGCGGCAGGCTGGAATAATGAAAGGAACTTTTGTTTTGCCGTTGGCTGATGATTTCAATGCGCCTTTAGAAGATTTTCAGGAGTACATGGCATGAGCCGGTTATTGCTGGATACCCATGTATTTATTTGGTTCTGTGAGGATGTGCCCAATTTGTCTGCGGCTGTGAGGGAAAAGATAA
>JAYUSV010000175.1:0-22506 GCA_043755495.1 Synechococcales cyanobacterium | reverse complement strand
ATCGACTCCGCTCACCCAACCCATTTCGTGGATCTTCTGATAGCTTAAGCGAACCGTATTGGGGCTACTGGTTGATGACCGATGATAGTAAAAAAGGACGAATGGCCAGTTCTCACTGGGCAGGAGCGATCGAAAAGAAAGCGGCAAGCAAAGTAGCGGTTCAACAAATCAATGAACGCAAGCGAGATGGTTTGACCACTTGGATTAATACGCCGATTATCACCACTCTGAAAAAACCTCGGGTGAAGGATGGCAAGGTAACTAAACGCTACGAAATCTCTCCCCAAGCGAATACGGTATTTATCCCTGATGGTCAGCGGGGCACGACGGTTTGTGGTGCGCCAGGGAGTGGTAAGACTTTTTCGGTAATTGACCCGATGATTCGATCGGTCATTGACCAGGGTTTTCCCATTTGTCTCTATGACTTCAAGTTCCCTGGTGGTCAAGCCGAGATCCATGCAGCCTATGCCCGCAATAAGGGCTATGATGTGCGGATTTTTGCTCCGGGGTTTGAGGGCAGCGAGTCTTGTAATTTGTTGGATTTTTGAAGTCTGCCGATGACTCGGAAACTGCCGGACAAATTGCAAAGGTCTTGAATAAAAACTTTAGTCTCAATGGTGGTAAGGGCGGCGAAGATTCCTTCTTTCAGCTATCTGGCGACCAGTTGATTAAGGCCGTGCTACAGTTGGCCAAACTCAGCGAATATCCAGATTTTTTGACCTGTCAGAAAATATTAGCTTTGGATTCTTCTGATTTGATCGATCGAGTAAAGGCAGCCGATATCAGTCCTTGGGTTAAAACAAGCTGGGATCAGTTTATGTCTATGCGGTCTGCTTAGACACATCCGAAAATCTCACCAGAAACAATATTTTATTTGCAAAAAAAGCAAGAAAAAGCATTGACTAGTTTGGTGATAACGAATATTATTTATGGTAGCCAAATAGTAAGTTTATAACTGCTCGAAATGAAAATCGTCTCAAAAATATTTAGTATTGCACTAGTATCTGCTCTAACTGGTAATAGTTTTATAGAGCAAGCCGTCAGCAAATCTGCTCAGGAACCACAGTGCCCCAACCCTTTTCCAAACACTTATAAATCTTCTTTGAAAACAAAATATGTGAAGATCCCAGACTTGGGCGTTTCTATTCGAGTTCCACAAGATCATCGATTAGTGTACATAGCAAAAGAAAAAAAATTCACTTTTATGACTCCGCCAGAGTACAAAAGCTACCGATGTAGCCTTGCGAAGAACGTTCATTATTCCTCTTTTTATCGTCAGCCTTATAGCTATGGGTATACAATAATAAACAACCCGAAAAGGCAAGAATTGTCAGCCATGCTTAGCGAAACTTACAAAGACACTATCTCAATAGAGAAACTTGGAAAACTAAGATTGAACAATATTAATTTTCTAACAACCCCAATTGATCAAGGTGATCCAACTACAGGTTGGTTTATCCCAAAAACAAAGCCAGGAATAATAGTTGAATACTCAGTCTTTTGCGATTGTGGAAGCACTTATAGTGATCTGACAAATGATCTGAGCGACATCAAAAATATATTTGAGTAGAATGGCTTATTGCTCATTGTAGCTATAAAAAGATATGATCTGTTTAATCCAGTGAATCGGATACACTCATTCTAAAAGACTACTTTTTGGCAATGAATTTTATAGCGTCAGACAAAGATGCTCCCTTGTCATGAATCAACATTTCACATAAGAAGACTAATATGACTAAAAATACATCCGCACCTGAAAAACCTGAAACTAATAGTTTTGGTTCAATTACCCCAGGTTTATCTATTCAAGATTTTCTCAATTACAAACCGAACCGTGACAGAGATCAAGATTTTGATTCCTTTCGTAATCGGAGAGGAAAAGGGCCTGATATCCATAATGGCATTGATTATGGATCTAGAGCAGGCATAGTTCAAAAAACAAACATTTCATCTGTGATGAACGGCGTAGCAACTCCAATAGAAAAGTACTATACAAAAAGCGGTGTTACGGATTCAGGAGTGTTAGTAACTGGTAAAGACTCACAAGGTCGTACGGTTAAGATTACCTATGGACACCTATCTGCTGAAAGTGTAAAGAAGTTTTTTAATGGAAAGAGTTCTATTTCTCTCAATGCTGGTGACATCTTAGGAAAAGTTGGTCCAACTGGAAAAGATGGCAGAAATGAATATCATGTCCATGTAAAAGTTGAAGTAAATGGCAAAGTTGTTAATCCTATTGAATATTTTCGCCAAGAGTACAAAGCTCAATTAACAACTAAAAACACATCACTAACACCAGGCAAAAGTCCTCAGGGGTTAGAATATAATCATGATAGCTTGCACTCGGAGAATATTGGTCAATCATCGCAAGATGAATTGATCGCGATGCAACGGTATCAGGCTATTGCTGATCTTCTAAAAGAGGCAGGACTTCAGCCAGGTTCCACTGATTGGAATAAGGCAGTTGTACAAACGGCAATAGGTACTGACCTTGATGTTACCGATATCAAAGACATAGCGAAACAGATACCAGGTATCGAACCGAAGGAAGCTGAAAATCTCGTCGAGGCGGCTACAAAGGATGCACAGGCAGTATTAGCATAGCACTCAACTATTAAATTCCAGAAAGCATAGTTACTCTCAAAGCCAAAGGCTGTATTAACATAAAAAATCCTTTGTAAAATTTGCAAAGGATTTTTCGTGATTTGAAGATAGGCTAAAATCTACCGTTATGGGCGTTAGAGAAATAGCAATTTGAGGATCTTATTGAATTCTCATTCCTTAGCTACGAATAGTCTTATGTTAAAATACAAAAGCATTATTTTACAGGGAGTAAGCGATTATGACGGAGCCAACCAAGATTTTTTCCACTGAGCGTGGTGCTAGTGCCCAAAATATTCAAGCAATTGAGGCATATCTAGATAGATTGGTTTCCGCCCTACGTCAAGGTGAATTCCCTGTAAACCTTGAGAAAATAACTAATGTCTTTGATCGAGTTCTAATAGAAGAATCTCCACTATTAGATATATCTCCTAACAAATTACTGGATCTTTATTCCGATAGCCGTAACAATGATGTTGGTTTTCGGGTGGTTTGCAACTGAACAATAGTATTCCTATCGGTGACTTTTCCCATCAGGCTCTTGTGATAGGATCTGGTGATATTTTTAGGTGCAGGGAAGGATTGTTAGAAAGCCATGACCGATTCAACCCCAAACAAATCAAGCAAGGAAGATTCCAGCAGGCCAATCGCCCAGCACATTCAAGAACTCGAAACCTACCTTGATAACTTATTGGTAGCCTTACAGCACGGCGAATTCCCTGTCAATTTGCAACGAGTCACCCAAGTCTTCGATCGAATTCTTACTTCAGACCTCCCCCGCCTCAACCTCACCCCCGCAAAACTGATCGCCACCTACAACGACGTACCCAGCTTACTTGCCGCCTACTCGATCGAAGCCAACATCACCAGCGCATCTTTTCAGAATGCTAACCGCGACAGCGTCATATTTGGCCGGGAACTGAATGGCAATTATTGGATTGTACCCATGACCGAACCCCCTGGCTGTGCTTGGCTACTTCTCAACCCCCAGCGCAAAATTTTGTTTGATCGATTAAAATCATTACCCCTAGCCTTTGACTTTGATAAATCAGCAGAAAACTTACTCATCAAAAAACCGGCCTTAGTCAAGCTTTTACCCACCGAACCACCTACCTGGCAAGTCCTCCAGCGAGGACAACTAGATAGCAGTGGCCAAGTAGATAGCGGCAACCAAGCCCTACAGGCAGAAATCACCCGGCTCAACAAAGAACTCCGATCACTAGATGAACGCAATAACTTTTTGAACCAGCGCATTGATCAACTCACCAAATCTCTACAAGAATCTAACGAATCTGTAAACCAGCGGCTAGAAAAATTCAAAGCCGCTCTCATCGACCTCATCGGTGCGAAGAAATAGGATTTTAGGGCACTGCCTTCAGGCGGCTGATTTTTAACAGAAACTTACCCCCACTAGTATCGCTAAAACCCTGCACTCTCACCGTATAAGGCCCAGTCTTTTTGATGCGAGCAAATAATAAAGAATTACTAGAACCGTCTGGCCCATCATCATTCTTACCCACCGTTTTGCCTTCCTTGGTTAGCAAAGTTAACACCGTATCAAAGTTATCGGAAGTCAACTCAATCACCACTTGCTCACCGCTTGCTAGCTGAAGTGCATAATCTCTAGCAAAACCGCCATCACCCAAAGGAATATCTCGATCGGTTAAAGCATCAGCCACCTCATTGCTTGGAGGCAAAGTAAGAGGGGTGTATACTCTGTTATCTTGGGCAGCTACCCTGCCAGAATTAATAAATAGCAGAAACCCGCTGATGGCGATTGGCCAAAGTATCGGAAAATTTTTAGGCATGGGTAGATTTATTTGACAGCACCGTAGTTTTTCACTCCCTTATAAATATATATCGAACACCATGTCCCAGTCACCTATCTCTCAACCACCTTCAGCCACAGATTTACGGAGTTTCTTAGAAATAGCCACCGAAGCCGCTCTGGCCGCCGGAGCAATTATTAATCACCACCGAGATAACCTGGTTGGTCAAATTCAATCCAAAGGCCGCCCTGGTGACTTAGTAACCGTGGCCGATCGAGAGTCAGAAGCGTTAATTGTGGAAATTTTGCAGCGTCATCTGCCGACCCATAGCATTTTGGCCGAAGAGACTGGGAAGTATGGGAGTAGTAATGCAGAGTTTTTGTGGATCATTGATCCCTTAGACGGCACCACCAACTACGCTCACCAATACCCTTTTAGCGCAGTTTCGATCGGCTTGTTAGTCGCTGGAGTGCCCACTCTGGGCGTGATTTTTGATCCTTGGCATCAGGAGCTTTTTCGGGCAGCCACCGGACTCGGTGCTACTTGTAATCGTCGATCGATCCGAGTTTCTCAAACTGCGACCTTAGCCGACAGTTTGTTGGTCACAGGCTTCGCCTACGATCGACGAGAAACCACCGACAACAACTATCGAGAGTTTTGTTACCTCACTCATCACACCCAAGGCGTGCGACGAGGTGGAGCGGCAGCGATCGATTTAGCCTATGTGGCTTGTGGTCGGCTCGATGGCTACTGGGAACGCGGCCTATCCCCTTGGGATTTGGCTGCTGGAGTAGTAATTGTTCAAGAAGCTGGTGGATTAGTCACAGCCTATGATCAAAGCCAATTTGTGCTCGACTCTGGGCGAATATTAGCTACCAATGGCCTCTTACAGCAACCACTCAGCCAAGCCTTAGCAAAAGTTCAGGCAACTCATTGGGAATTCCCTACAGAGTTATTCTGAGCCACTGTTTTTGAGCCACTGTGGCAGCCCAGCATTACTAAAGTCCACACATTAGAGATATCCGCTATCTGCCGCAACAAGTATGAATCTCAAACCAACCCAAGGCTTATTTAAATTTGACTTCACTGACCATCATGCCTTTTTGGGGGTGTCGGTAGATGCCGATGCTACTGGTGTACGCGATCGATACAAAGAAGTTGCCCGCCTGATGCATCCTGATAGTGCTAACTGGCAAACCGTAAGCGAAAAAATGTTAGCCACTAAGATTTTTTCTAGTGTGGTAAACCAGTCTTACGGTCAAATTTCTAAGGCTGTTCAGCTTCAAGAACAACAAGCTATGTTGGAGCTTCTAGCTAAAAGAATTACGGCTGATGCAGGTAAAATTGACATCTCTAGTAGTAGTGCCCAGAAACTCTATCAACAAAATAGTGAAGACCTAAATCGCGTCTACCATGAATTATTAAAAGAGTTAGCCCTTCAGCAATATCGTTTGCTAGACAGCAGTACCGAAGTTACTGGTCAGATCAGTGAACTAAATCTTGTTTATTTACTTCGGAAACGCAATCAAGCTAGTCGGCCTGCATTGAATGGTACAGATTCTGCCACTAGCAAAAATGTAGATCAATCTTCTGTGGAAGCGGCAACTACAACAGAAACATCGAAAGTTGCAGAAACTGCCAAAAACCCCTTGCAAGGAGAAAAAGCTATGCGACGGGCAGAAGAATACATTAATATGCGCAATTGGACTAAGGCCAATGTGGAGCTACGGGAAGTATTAAAAGATGACCCCAATAATGCAATTGCTCATGCCCAAATGGCGATCGTCTATTATCGTCAGAACCAGGTTACGATGGCCAAAATGCACATCAACAAAGCCATCCAACTTGACCCAAGTGCGCCGATTGTCCGTAATGCTAAGCAAGAAATCAAAAAAATGATGTCTGATACTCCTGCTGCCAGTAAATCTACTTCATCAACTGCGAAGGGTGGATTGTTTGGCATGTTTGGCAAAAAGTAGCTTTGCTGCGATATCTATTAAGATATCGCAGCAAAGCTACCCGTAACCCGAGAAATTGTTCGACTACTCCAACTTCCTGGGTAAAATAGAGGCGATAGAACTCGATCGGTGCTCCGCTCACCGTTACAACATGCAAGAAGTTGCGGGCATCGACCTTGGTGGCACCAATATCAAAATCGGGCGCTTTGACCCTGATGGAAACTGCCTTAAACATTTCAGTATTCCCACCCCCCAGCCTTCTACCCCTGAAGCAGTTCTGGAAGCCATTTGGCGCGGATTAGGCCAGATTGTGAGCAGCTTTGATAAATTGCAGGCGATCGGCATTTGTACTCCTGGCCCAGCCGATGCCACTGGTCGCGTTGCCCGCCTGGCCATTAATCTGGATTGCTGGAAAGATATTCCGGTGGCCGGATTTTTGCAAGAACGCACCAAACTTCCGGTGGTTGTCGCTAATGATGGGAACTGTGCTGGACTAGGAGAAGCCTGGTTGGGGGCAGGTCGAGGTTATAGAAACATAATTATGCTGACCCTGGGCACTGGTGTTGGTGGCGCAATTTTGCTCGATGGTAAGCTGTATACCGGGAGTTATGGAGCCGGTGGTGAACTGGGGTTGATCAATCTCTCGGCTACTGGTCCAGAATGTAACAGTGGGAATCGGGGATCTTTGGAGCAACATATTTCTGCTTTGGCAGTATTGCGGGAAACAGGGAAAGAACCGGCTGAGTGGGGTGCTTTGGCTGCTGCTGGCGATCTACAAGCCCTGGAGTTTTGGCAGAAATATGGGCATTACTTGGGGATAGGGTTGACTAGCTTGGTTTATGTTCTTACACCGGAGCTGGTTATTTTAGGCGGGGGAATTGCAGCTAGTAGTCGGTTCTTTTTGCCTGCGGCAAAGAAAGAAATTAGCGATCGAGTTTTATTGCCATCGCGTCAAGATCTAAAGATAGTTACGGCGGAATTGGGTAATCGATCGGGGATGTTGGGGGCTGCGAAGTTGGCTTGGCAGATGTTGGGGCAGCAAAACTAGTGGAGACTGCATACGAGGGTCTTGATGGCGGGATTTTCTCTACTGATTGCGATGGGAGGGAAAATGATAGAAAGCGTAGGTATCGAACAGCGCACCTACGACAGCACAAACGATCGAGATGGTGAGCATTCCTTGCACCATCGAACCGTTGCCAAAAATCGTCAGGAAAACGGCGATACCTTGATTAATAGTGGCTCCTAGCCCGCCAATCCAGGGCAGGTAAGTCCAGAGCTGTAGACCCGAACAGGCGATCGCCAACAGCAATAATGGTGCAACGAAGCTGGTGGCTACAGCTAGAAGCAGAGAATGAGCGAAGTTAGACACACTTTTCATGAGTTTAAAACCAGAGGGTGGTCAAAGGGCTTTTAGGAGGGCTGTCGGCTGGTGAGTCGGAAATCTAACCTTTGAGATAATAGATCCCAACAGCATCAAGCATAAGATGCGATCGAGGGGAATGGCTGTTTTTGTGAGAAATCTTAAAACTTTGTTAAATTATTATGAAAGTTTATAAAAGCAATGGTTTTACTGATCCCATGTTTTTTGGCCTCTCTTTTGGCTTCTGGGCATTTGCTGCGCTAAGCTAGAGCCAGATCGGTTAACAATTCAATATGAATTTTCTTGTCACGCCCGACTAAATATTTATGAAATCGGCATCTATGGAAACGTCAACTTCATCAAAAATAGAATTACGGCAGGTTTTTCAACAGATTGACGCTCTGAGCTGCCCTAGCCGTTATAACTTTCATATGCATACCCATTATTCTGATGGGAAAATGACTCCTGAAAACCTCTTGACCCAAGCCATCGAGATCGGCCTAAAAGACATGGCCATTACCGATCATCATAGTGTGAAAGGATATTTAGAGGGCAAACAGTGGCTGGCTGAGCAAAACACCAATTTACGCCTGTGGATTGGCACTGAAATTACTTCGTACATAGATGATGTGGATATTCACATTCTGGCTTTTGATTTTGACCCTGAGGCCATTTCATTAGCTCCTTATCTGCGGGGGCAAGAAGCTGATCGAGATTTTACTCCAGCACCAATGGTGATTAAAGCAATTCATCAAGCCGGTGGTTTAGCTGTGCTTGCTCATCCCTCACGTTATAAACTACCTGCGGGGCAGGTAGTTGCGGCGGTAGTAGATTGGGAGATAGATGGAATCGAAGTCTATTATGCCTATCGCAACACCAACCCCTGGCTGCCGACTCCTGGCGAAACTGAGGCTAATAAAGAAATGGCCGATCGCTACGGACTTTTAAGTACCTGCGGTACCGATACCCACGGCACCAATTTGCTGATACGCCTCTAATGGGAGTGAACTCCCCTAAATATATTGACTTGTACATAGAGGTAGCGGGAGTGAAAACTCGCTACTGGCAGATGGGTGATCGGGGTAGTCCGTTGATTTTGCTGCACGGGGGCAATGGCTCGATCGAGTTTTGGCTGTATAACATTGCGCCTTTGGCTCAGCAGCACCGGGTTTATGCTTTTGATCTGTATGGCTGCGGTCGGTCTAGTCAGTTGGTAAATGCCGATTATAGTTTGGCGGCTCAGGCGGAGTTTATTAGGGCTTTTTCTCAGAGCCAGGGTCTGGAGAAGATTAATCTGCTGGGTAATTCTATGGGTGGTGGCGCGGCTGTAACCTTTGCTTATCTGTTTCCAGCCATGCTCGATCGATTGGTTCTTTCCGCGCCTTTGGGCTGGGGACAAGAGATCAATCTGGGTCTGCGGCTGTTGACGATTCCGGGGGTAATTAATTTACTGCGCCCGAGCCGCGCCATGATTCCATCTATGTTGAAGTGGAACTTTGCTAACCCATCAAATTTGCCGCCAGATTGGATCGAAAGGCGCTATGAGATTTTTGCTTTGCCCGATCGGCAAAAATCGATCGCTGGTTTGGCCAGAGCCAATATTGATCTTTGGGGAGTGAAGCCCCAGGTCTATCAGGCAATTATCGATAAACTGTCCCAGATCCAGCAGCCGACTTTGGTGATTTGGGGAGAAGTTGATCGGGTGCTGCCAGTATCTCAAGCCCGCATGGCAAAAAATATTCCTCAGCATCAGCTAGAGATTTGGCCAAACTGTGGACATCATCCGTTTTTAGAATTTCCTGATCGATTTAACAGTACAGTTCTAGATTTTTTAAGATAGCAGGGGCGGGTTTATCCAACAACGCCCAAAGAAACCACCATCAAAAAATAAGAATCTGCTCGCTCCACTGTAATAGTTTAGCAGTTAAATTGATAAATATGAGGTGAAGATTAGAGCATATGGCGGATACTAAATATTTTAGGAGGAAGGTTATAGTGAGCTGTATTACTAGAGTCTTTTCCTCTGATGATTAAAAAATTCATCTTGTATTATATTCTGCTGGTCGCCACCATCACGATCACAACAGTCAGCAACGCTGAACCATCTTCAGCCCGAGATCTGTCAGGTGCAGCCGCACCTAGCTGGCTAAAACCCTACGAACAAATCTGGACACCCCAAGGCTTGCTAATTTTGGCTGTGTTAGGAGCTAGCGGCTACTTCATCCTGAGCGGCAGTAGTCCTAAAAAGGGGAAAATGGCCAAGGCTCAGTGGGCAGGACGTTCCGAGAAAATTGCCGCCCGCAAAGTAGCCATCAGGCAAATTAACGAACGCAAACGAGATGGCCTAACTACCTGGATCAATACCCCGATTATTGATGCTTTAGCTAAACCCCAAGAGCGAAGCGGCAAAATAGTCAAGCTCTATAAAATCAACCCCCAACATCACACCATTTTTATTCCCGATGGCCAGCGTGGCACAGCAGTTTGTGGCGCTCCTGGTAGCGGCAAAACTTTCTCGGTAATCGATCCAATGATTCGATCGGTCATCGATCAGGGTTTTCCGATTTGTCTTTACGACTTCAAATTTCCCGGTGGCCAAGCAGAAATTCATGCCGCCTATGCCCGCAACAAGGGCTATGATGTACACATTTTTGCTCCAGGTTTTGCAGGCAGCGAATCTTGCAATCTGCTAGATTTTTTGAAATCTGCTGATGATTCTGAAACTGCTGGCCAAATTGCCAAAGTTTTAAATAGTAACTTCAGCTTGAATGGCGGTAAGGGTGGTGAAGATCCATTCTTCAAACTCTCTGGCGACCAGTTAGTAAAGGCCGTGTTGCAGCTAGCCAAACTGAGCGAATTCCCAGATTTCTTGACCTGTCAGAAGATTTTGGCTCTGGATTCTTCTGATCTGATCGATCAAGTGAAAGCAGCCGACAACATCAGCCCCTGGGTGAAAACAAGCTGGGATCAGTTCATGTCCATGCGGGAATCGGAGCAAACGGCGGCCAGTGTGGCAGCGATCGCCTCCCTCATGTTTACTAACTTCGTTTCGCCAGATATTCTGCCTTGCCTCTGTGGTGAATCCACAATCCCTCTAGATTTGGAGGGCAAACAAATGATCATTTTTGGCATGGATCAAAACCGCCGTGACATCATCGGGCCGATTTTGGCCACGGTGCTGCACATGATTGTGACCAGGAATATTACGAAGAAGCGGGTTGATCCGCTGGCAGTGTTTTTAGATGAGCTGCCAACTTTATCTTTACCTTCTTTGGTGAACTGGCTGAATGAAAGTCGATCGGCTGGGTTTTGTGGTGTATTGGGATACCAAAATATGACTCAGCTAGAAAAAGCATACGGTAAGGAGAACTCCCGAGCGATTTTATCAGGTTGTAATACTAAATTTATTTTTAACCCTGGTGAATACGAGTCGGCTAAGTATTTTTCTGACTATTTAGGAGACGAAGAGGTGCACTATAGGCAGAAAAGTCGATCGAGTAGCAAGAGTGGCGGCAGCTTTAGCACCTCTGATCAGTCCAAGACAAAGAAAATGTTTTCACCCGAAGAGTTTTTAAAGTTACCAGCCGGGAATTGCATATTCATTAATCCAGCTTATGCTAACAAACAAGAAGCTAGTATTCCGGTTAAGTTAAAAATAGAGGTTGGTGACGGCGAAATACAGCGGAGAAATTATGGAGAGGAAAATTTTGAGCGGGTTATAAAAAACTTAATAAAGAAAAATCAGCATTCTGCGATCGGGCATCAAGAAATTAAAAGGAGGATTGATTCTTTAGATAAAGTCATCCCTTCAAGGCAGCAAATTGAGCAGAAACGTCTGGCGAGAATAGCCGAAATAAAAAGTAGGCTTGGAGAAATTGATGAAATTCTATAGGAGTTTAAAATAAGTCAAATGCATTTGTGAAAATATTTTCTGTGTGTTTTATCCTAAATTTTGGTACTATTTTATGGACAGTTATTTGAAGACAATAATTAAGAGTAAATGGCTTAAAATAGCCATGGGTTCATTCTTTGTACTAGCAATATTGCCAGTAGCCGCATATGTGGATGAAATATACAGTGATAGTCCTGATTACTGTGTCAAGAGAAACTTAGTACTGATTAAAACACCTTTGCTTTATCTATTTGATGAAAGATATACTGGCTCAATAAATCAAACTTATGGCTGTGCATTGAGAAAGAAAGATATAGTTATGGTTTCTCCTGATAATCTGCTTAATGATTATGATCACACAGGAGATAGTGAAGGTAGATGGAAATACGAGCTGGTAAAAGCTTTTTATCTTCCAGATATTTCCAATAAATGCTCCGCTCCGGAAAAAGCAAAAGATTGTGTAATGGCCAGCTTTGACGTTACCAGAAATAAACCGCCTACTAACTCCATTGAGAAGGTTGATTTCGTGCATTATGTACTGCTAGTCAAAGATGAAAATGGTAAATATAAAAAAGTAGGTGAAGGAGGCTATGATTTTTATTAGCGTAAGCTATAAAAACATCAAGTGCATTTGTAGAAATATTGTCTGTGTGTTTTATCCTGAATTTTGGTACTCCCTTCCCGTCATAAGAATATAGACGGAATGCGTGGGTAAAAGCCTTGTTCAGAGCCAAAAAAGATCCATGTTCTTCTAGCGGGAAGGGAGTACTACTTTATGAACAGTTATTTGAAGGCAATAATTAAGAGTAAGTGGCTTAAAATAGCCATGGGTTCATTCTTTGTACTAGCAACATTGCCAGTAGCCGCATATGTGGATGACATGTATAGATCCAGTGGCAATCCTGATTACTGTATCAAAAGAAATCTAATACTGATTAAAACACCTTTGCTTTATCTATTTGATGAAAAGTATACTGGCTCAATACAAACAATCTATGAATGCGCATTAGAAAAGAAAGATACGGTGATGATTTCCCCTGATAGTCTTCTTAATAATTACGATCACACAGGAGATAGCGAAGATAGATGGAAATATGAGCTAGTAAAAGCTTTCTATCTACCAGATATTTCCAATAAGTGCTCCACTCCAGAAAAAGCAAAAGATTGTGTAATGGCCAGCTTTAAAGTTACTAGAAATAAACCGCCTACTAACTCCATTGAGAAGGTTAATTTCGTACATTATGTACTGCTAGTTAAAGAGGAAAGTGGCAAATACAAAAAAGTAAATGAAGGATACCTTGACTTTCATTAGTATAAGCTATGTGTGATCACAGGAAATCATTAAGATTATTGGCAGCAAAATAAAATTGTGTTAGCTTGGAATTACGAATGTAAATATTAAGGATAAAACTAATGGCTATCAATAGTCTAAACTCAAGAGAAGTGAAAATAATCAATAGGCTTTATGAGCTTGCTGAGCAAGCAAAAAAAGAGCCTAAGGGAGGTGAATTTGCAAAAAATGTAAATACTTTAATTACGAGCTTGAAATTTCAAATTCAGTCTTCTTCTCCATCGAGATACCCCACAAACTTAAAAGCCACTTTGAGAGCTTTAGAAATATGGACTTATGCACCAAGTAAGTATGCCCGCAGCGCTGCTCTCCACGGTAATGAAAGCGTAGTTGCACTTGATATTAAAACTTATAAATGCAATCGATTTATTTCAGATGTGTTTACAGAATCTGGAGCGGCAAAGGGTTATAGCTATGAAGGCTCTGAGGCATTTTCTTACCCAACGGCCGGTTCTAACCCATTTAGTCATTACCCAGTTAGTGCTAACACCATATATGATCGCCACTCAGTTGCTAATATGTCTAGCGTTGATCCCAGGAGAGCAAAGATAGGCGATATTATTGCTTTCCCATCAGATGATGAAGAAAATCCAAACCGTAGTGCTCATGTCGGTATTTATCTGGGAAGTGGTTTGTACATTAGTGCACACGAGAACGACTCTCCTAAAGGAAGGCAAGTATCTGATGGAGTAGAAATCAGTCCAGTACCATGGGAGCAAATCCCAAGGTTCAAAAGATTTCAAGGTGAGAACCAAATATATGGCCCGCTCAGTAGTGCTGTAGAAGAGAAAGAGCAATTAAATACTCAGCAGCATAAGCCCCATAGTTTGGTGGCGAATGCAACTCAGGTAGAGAAGTCACAAGTAGACACATCACTGGCTCATTTACTATCAAGATTAGCAGAACAAGAAGAAGCCAGGGCTAATATTTCTCAGACTGGCAACGCTGACTTAGATAAAGCTTTAGAGATGCTAGAACAAATAAATAATAAAAAAACTGTTTCTACTGCTCAACAATCTGGTTCAGTTAACCATATTGCTCTTGCTGAGGAGAAAAAAGCCTTGCTAAAAGAACTGGAAGCTCTAAACTCGTCACAAACCAATTTTCCAGATGTTAGAGAAAGATCAGCACAGCGTACTTTATAGTTTGTCCAACAACGTTCCAAGAAGCCGCAGCCAAAAAATAAAAACCCGCTCCACCAGCAAACGATCGCCCACTATCAACGAATCGCGTCAATAATTTTAAGGCACTCCATATCTTTAATAGACTGCTTTGCGCGGAAATCGATCGGCGGTGGTTGATCTGTGGGGCGGGCAGGTTTTTATTGGGAGATTTTGGGTTTTGGTTGGGATTTCGGATAAACCTGCCCCTACGGATTTTTTTGTTCGATGACGTGGGTGGAACTTATCCATTCACCTTTGTCATTGTAATTGCGCAGCAGGCGCTGACGATAGCTCCGCTTGTGCCCAAGGCGATCGGTATCTGTCACTAACCATCCGGCTTCTACAAACACTGGGGTGCGAGAATTCACCTGTAATGGGACGTTACTTGATCCACCATCTGGGAGTAGTAAGATCTCTCTATTGGTGTCAGCAAAGATCAATTTATTTTCTGTAATCAAGGCTGTAGAAGAAATACTGCGATCGCCAAAAGTTAATGTTTGCTGTAATTTATCAGACCCGATTTTTTGGATATCTAGGCAAGTCTCCATCACCTCGGGGTTGCGGAGATCGGCGTAGGCAGTAGTGGCTTGGCCAACCCAACGGCCTATTAATTGATCGACTGTTAAATGGGGCTGTTCCACTGGCTCTGTATCAGCCAAAAATTCTCGAATCAGCACCACGTTACTAAAATTGCGCTCCATATCAAACAACTGCACAAACCGCAGACGGCGATTGGTGGCCACAAAGCCATATTCTGCCGCAAAGTCTGAGACTGGCGAAATCTGGATTGTTCCTTTAGAAAAAGCACCGGTGTCAAAGAAAATATTCTGCCGCCCGATCGTCCGATATTCTTCTGTGAAATCATTTATGGGTGCTGAATCATAGCCCTCATCACCATAGCGGCGCACCCGAAATTTCACCAACTTATTTTCTTCGGAAGCTACTAAGCTCAAAATAGACTTTGTATTGCTTAATATTTCGCCAGCAGCAGAAAAGGTGGTGAAAGAACCACGCCATTCGCCCAAGTTTTGCAGAAAATTTTCCCAGTTGCTATTCATGATTTAGAGGTATTTTAGATGTATCGAACAGATAACAATTGATCCCCGCCTTAAAAGCATCGGATCTAGCCATTCATTAATTTTACTGGTTAGACTCATCGGAAAACCTGATCGAAAAAAGTCGCTTGTAATACAGATTACGCACCATCATTAGGACATAATCTTCGGGTGTCCTACAGGCTGCCTCATGAACACTATCCTTGACGGTCGTTTTCAGATAATTAAAAAACTTGGCCAAGGAGGATTTGCCGCAACTTATCTAGCCAGAAATTTGGCTTCTCCTGAAAAATCACCCTGTGTGATCAAACACCTTAATCCTCGGGTGCAACATCCTCGGGTTTTGCAGTTGTTTAAAGCCGAAGCCAGAGTCTTAGATCTGCTCAGCCATGGCCGTATCCCCAACAGCACCGAGTGTTTTGAGCGCAATGGCGAAATGTTTATGGTGCAAGACTTTGTTGCTGGTGCAGACCTGGGTAAGCAATATTTGCGCGGTCGCAGTTGGTCAGGATTAGAGATCAAAGATTTTTTGCTGGATATGCTGGAAGTTTTGACTCATGTTCATCAGCACCAGATTGTCCATCGAGATATTAAGCCAGAAAATATTATTCAGCGCAGCGAAGATAATCGCTATGTGTTGATTGATTTTGGGGCTGTTAAAGAGTTGAATGCCCATGAGTCCAGCGCCGATGCCTTGGTAGTGGGCACTGCGGGCTATCGATCGCCTGAGCACCTTCGGGGTGAACCGGGCTTTGCCAGTGATATTTATGGTTTGGGGATCACGGCAATTCAGTTGTTAACTCGTACTCATCCTAGCCGCTTACCCCGAGTGGCCGATAGATTATCTTGGAGAGAAAATGCCATGATAGCTCCAGAACTGGCTAGCATCATCGATCGAATGATTTGTCCGCAAGTAGTCGATCGATATCAGTCAACCCAAGAGGTGATCACCGATCTGCAACAGTTACCCAATGCAGCCGTGACCACAACAGTTGATTCTCCACCAATTAGAGCCAGCAAAAAAACTTGGAAGCCTTTATTAGTTGGCTATCTGTGTACTTTTGCACTCCTGGGTGCTGCCGGGGTTTACTGCAACTCCCAATTTATCAATTCGGCTCCTCAAGGGATCGGGGAACAAAGCTAAAATTTGTTTGACAAAGAATCTTAAGAAAATGTGATGAAAGCAACAGAATCTTTGTGTATCGTGAGACTATTTGCCCACGTATACGAAACTACGCATAGGGCATCCTCACCAAAAATGCCGCATCAGTATTGTGTGAGTGACTGACACAGCATTTTGTTGCCGAAATGTTGGGCTTTAGTAAGCCAGAGTTTCCAGCGTTTCAGATAAATAAGTTTGAATCAAGCGATCGAGATCCCGTCCTTCAAATTCTGGGCTAACGCTGCACCAGTGTTGAAATCCAGGGGTATCGGCTATTACTCTTCTGAGTCCGCCCCAGGTTGCAGAGGCACTGGAAGCGAGAGGAGATAAAGTTTTGCTCATCGTGTTTTCCGGGTAGAGGAGTTTGTTTTACCGAAATGGTAGGCCAGGTGAATCTAAGCCATGCACACTTGACTGCAAGTATACACTCTGAATCGTATTATTCCCAATTCAGTCTGCACCGACTGTGATGCAGATCTTCCTTGACCCGAAAACTTGGTCTTTTGTTTCTCAGCATTTAGCTCACTAGTGGTTATGTTTTTTGGCCACCAGTTAACTTTAAGCCAAAAATCTATTCTTCTTCGGCTCTTACTCCAGTGAAATACTCTGGAGCATTACCTTCGATCCACTTAATGTTGCAACCGATGCTGTGGCGCTGATTGATGTCTACCATTTCGCCAGAAAGAGTTGCGACGATCGCTGCCCGTAAATCCTTGCCCGTTACTGGTTTGCCATTGCTGGGACGGCTGTCATCGAGCTGGCCACGATAGCACAAGCGACGCTCCCCATCGAACAAAAAGAAGTCTGGAGTACAGGCCGCAGTGTAGTTAATGGCTGTTTGCTGGGTTTGGTCGTAGCAAATCGGATAGTTCATTCCGGTGGTAGTGGCCATTTCCTTCAGGCTTTCTGGGCTATCGTCTGGATACTTGACAGCGTCGTTGGGGCTAATGCCCACAATACCCAATCCATAATCGCTGTAGTCTTTGCCCAGTAAAGCTAGTTCGGTTTGAATGTGCTTCACAAAAGGGCAGTGAACAGAAATGAACATGACCAATAGCGCTTTCTTATCGGCGAAACTGTCGATCGAGATTGTTGCACCGCTGACCACGTCAGGTAATTCAAAGGCTGGAGCGGCGGTGCCGAGCGGGAGCATAGTCGAAGCGGTGCGTACCATGGGGCAAAAGTATTTAGATGACTGTGTTCCTTTAAGTTACATGGCTTTGAGCTTTTTGTTAACAGCGAAATCTATTAAAAGTCTTTAAAATTTGAGAGAACAAAAATTTTGAGCAAAACATGAGCGATCGAGCAGCCTCTGGGCAAAAAAAGCGCATATTAGTGTGGCATCGGCAAGATTTACGGGTAGCCGATCACGCTCCATTGACTCAAGCTGTAGCAGAAGGGGCTGAAGTCTTTGCCTTGTATTGCTTTGACGATCGATCATTTGGTTCTACCCCAGCGGGCTTTGCCAAAACTGGTGCTTTTCGTGCCCAGTTTTTAATTGAGAGCGTAGCCGATTTGCGTCAGCGCTATCGCTCTTTAGGTGCAGATTTGTTGGTACGCCGGGGCAGATCAGCCGAAATTATTGCGGCGCTGATTCAAGAGCTAGAAATTGATCGGCTGTACTTTCATACTTACCCGACTAGCGAGGAATTGTCGATCGAGCAAGCAGTTATTGCCCAGATCCAAATCCCCCATCGCAGTTGGTGGGGTCACACCTTATATTCACCCGAGGATTTGCCATTTAAAATTAGCGAACTACCAGAACTGTTTACTAGGTTTCGTAAAACAGTAGAAGCCAGTGCTACTGCTAGGATCCGGGTACCTTTGGCAACACCCCAAAATTTACCAAAAGTAATGGCAGCTCCTGGTGATATTCCTGTGCTTGCTGATTTCGGTCTGACGTTACCGACCGGAGATGATCGAGCAGTCCTGCGATTTCAGGGGGGGGAAACTGCTGGGATGGCTCGATTGCAGCAGTACTTTTGGCAGCAAGATTTGCTCAAAACCTACAAAGAAACCCGCAATGGCATGGTGGGGGCAGATTATTCCTCAAAATTCTCGCCCTGGTTAGCTTTGGGTTGTGTGTCGGCTCGATCGATCTACGCTCAAGTCCAAAAATACGAGCAAGAGCGAGTCCAAAATGACTCTACCTATTGGTTGATTTTTGAGCTGCTCTGGCGAGATTATTTTGCCTTTATTGCCGCCAAGCATGGCCATAAAATCTTTCGGGCTAGCGGATTGCGGGGGCTACATATTCCCTGGAAACAAGACCAGCCCAGATTTGAGCTGTGGTGTCAAGGCAAAACTGGGTTTCCGTTAATAGATGCCAATATGCGAGAGCTGGCAGCTACTGGGTTTATGTCGAATCGGGGGCGGCAAAATGTGGCTAGCTTTTTGACCAAAAATTTGGGAATAAATTGGCGCTGGGGCGCAGAGTGGTTTGAGTCTCTGTTGCTTGATTACGATGTGGCCAGTAACTGGGGCAACTGGAACTACACGGCAGGTGTGGGAAATGATGCCCGAGGCTTTCGGTTTTTTAATATCTACAAGCAGGCCAAGGACTACGACCCTCAAGGAGACTATGTGAAGCTGTGGCTACCCGAGTTGGCCGAGATTCCAGCGGCAAAAGTGCATGATCCCAGTAAGTTGCTGCCTGTGGAGCAGCAGCGCTGGGGAGTCAGAATTGGGGTAGATTACCCACAACCGATTGTCGATCTGTTCAAATCAGCGGCGGCCAACGAAAAAATCTACGATGCTGCGATTTAACCTGGGCGGCAATTTAACTGGGAACTCCCGATCGGTTTATAATTCTTAACAGAGAACAGGTTTTCTCATCGTTAAACCCATCCCCACAACACCCCAGCATGAAGTGTGTAATCAATCGGCGAGCACAGTTCTCGTCTAGCCATCGCTACTACTTACCCGAATTGAGCTTGGCAGAAAATGAAGCCCGGTTTGGTTTGGGAGCATTGCCCAGCGGCCATGGCCACAACTATGAGCTATTTGTGCGCATGTATGGCGACATCGATGACAAAGGGATGGTGTTGAACCTGTCTGATGTTAAGCATGTGATCAAAAAAGAAGTCACCGCCCAGCTTGATGGCCGTCTGATCAACGAAACTTGGCCAGAGTTTACTGAGACTTTGCCCACTACCGAAAACATCGCCCGCCAGATTTGGCTGAGGCTGGTTGATCACTTGCCGATCGTCAGCATCACTCTCTACGAACATCCCGAACTTTTTGCAGAATACTTAGGTAATGACATGGAAGCTTTTTTGACCGTTGGCACCCACTTCAGCGCAGCACACCGCTTAGCCTTAGATAGCCTCAGTCTCGAAGAAAACACCGAAATTTATGGCAAATGTGCCCGGGTTAACGGTCATGGCCACAATTACCATTTAGATGTAACAGTGAAAGGCCAAATGGATCCTCGCACTGGCATGTTGATAGAGTTAGTAGCACTGAACAAATTAATTGACGAAATTGCCGTAGAGCCTTTAGATCATACTTTTTTGAACAAAGATATTCCTTACTTTAAAGACATCGTGCCCACGGCGGAAAATATTGCTTTCTATATTGCCAATTTGTTAGATGAACCCATTCGCCAGCTTGGTGCCTCTTTACATAAAATCAACCTAATCGAAAGCCCCAACAACTCCTGCGAAATTCTCTGGAGCAAAGATGCCCCAAAAGTCTCTGAGCAACTAGCAGCCAAGATTCCAGCGTTGGCGGCTCGATAATCTAGAAGTTTTCCGGCTTTGGTTTGTAACGAGAACCGATACATTTGGTCAATCTTGCCAGGGATTGGAAATGAGCGTGATAAGATGTAGGGAAATTTGCTCATTCTGAGCGTCGTTCGAGACATAAATTCTTGCTAGGCCGACGTTCGGGGCATTGCGTAAGAAAGGATCGATCGATCCCTAAAAGAATACTCCTTATAAAAATTAGGATAAAAAATCATGAGTGACACCCAAGCAGAAACCAAGGTTACAGAAACCACCACGGCAGACATGCCCAATCCTTTAGGAATAAATTCTGGCACCAGCGCCCCCTTAGCGAAAATTTCCACCAACGACCTGGGTCTTAATGACATGACCAAACAGGCCACTGAGTTTTTGGCTGCCCTGCCTAACGATGTTAAAAAATTCTACGCCGACAACAAAAGTGCCGTTACCACTGTGGGCATTGTGTTTGGCACCATCGTTGGTCTGAAGTTGACCCTTGCCGTACTGTCAGCGATCAACGAAATTCCGCTGTTGGCACCCACCTTCGAAATGGTTGGTCTGGGCTACACCGCCTGGTTTGTATGGCGCTACTTGTTTAGAGCTGAAACTCGCAACGAACTCACTACCGAACTCAACAACTTTAAATCTGGCATTTTTGGCAAAAAAGACGCCTAGTTTGTAAGTTTTTGCTTTTACCCGATCGCGTGAAGTCGATCGGGTATTTTAATGCCCCGGCACAAAACTCATCAGCACGGAACTTCTTAAAACAGCAACTCGTCCCGACCAGTATTCCTTAATTACCAAACCTTACATGTATTTTCGCACTCTCCCAATTTTGACTGCCTTAGCTTTGACTGCTGCCCCTGCGCTAGTTGCTCAAGCCGCTAGCCCCCGTTCAGAAATTCAGGGCACTTACAGCAAAATTGCTAGTGCTTTTGCCAGAAAAGACTTGAACACTGCTACCAGTTACTTTACTTCTGACTACGCCTATACCGACGCTCAGGGTGTTAATCGCAGTGCTTCCGATCTACGGGACTATTATGCTCCCTTACTGCGCCCAGTAAACGTCAATAGCAGCAGAATCTCTATCCAGTCGTTTAGCGCTCAGGATAGCCAAATCCAAGCAGTTGTGAAACAAACATCGAAGATGAGCTTGGGTGCAAACAAAATTGTTTATGAAACCACTTCTCGGGATACTTGGGTAAAAACCTCCGCAGGCTGGCGCATTCAGCAAAGCCAAGTTCTCAGCGTTAACCAAACAGTTAATGGCAGACCTTCTACCTAAGCAAAGAAATATACCCAGACCGGAATCATCACCAAAAAGATCACGGTGCTGTTAATAATGCTGCTGGCGGCTAAATCTCGATCGAGGTTATATTCTTCTGACAAGATGAGCGCCGCAAAGGCCGAGGGCACGCCAGCCATAATTACCAGTGCCAATCTGGCCTGACTGGGCATGTCTACCAGTAATGTCACCAGTCCCACCACTCCCGGCATTACCATGGTTTTTAAGACTGCTGGGATGGCTGCTAGACGTAAGCTTTGCCAGCCACCAATTTGACTGAGACGAATCCCCATCAACACAAAAGCTCCAGCAATTACCACCATCACCGAGCCATGCAGACTGGTTTCTACTAATGGAGGGAAGGAGATCGATCGAGTAGTAAAACCAAAAAAGAAACCCCATAGCGAAGGCACTGTAACTAAATCTTTGAGCAACTCCCACCAGGGTCTGCTAGTGCCCATTTGGCGGCCATAGTAGCTAGAGACTAATACTCCAATGCCGTAAGTGCCAATCACGTTTTGAGTAACGCTGTAAAACACTGCCCAAGGAACACTTTCGGCATCGACTAAAAAGGGCACCACCGAGAGACCAATAAAACCGGTATTGCCCAGCATGGAGCAAAGTAGCCAACTGCCTTGCAAGCTGGGATCTTCTAGTCGTGGTAGCTCCATCAACCGCCGACTGAGTGCTAAGCTAATTGCCCCCAAGGCCAAACCAAATAAAATTGCCCCGGCTGTTAGGAAGGGGGCAATCTTAGTACTAGTTAGTTCACCGCTTTGGCGGGCTAGGGCAAAAATCTCACAGGGCACCCCGACCCAATATAAGCTTCTGCCCAACAGTTTTGGGAAACTCTCAGGGAGAAATTTTACGACCAGGAAACCGAGTCCTGTCCAGAAAAATAAAGGGGTATAGGCTTGAAGAAGACTCTCTGGCATGTTATTGGATTACGGTCATATCCTTGATCAACCAGCGACCATTGTTGTTGACCAAAGAGTATCGCAATCGCACATTTTTGTTGTAAGAGTTGCTATTAACGAGCTGCTTGTTGGCAGTATAGAACTGAGACATTTCGTTAACCGTAGCTTCGATCACTCCGCCATTAGGACTATTGCTAATTGCATTGACCTTGACTGTGTGCTGATGCTCCCAGTAAGCGCCATCAGCTTTGGCTTCTGTCGCCCT